>JANMWU010000256.1:0-3697 GCA_031380785.1 Gemmatimonadaceae bacterium | reverse complement strand
CAAGGCGATTCTGCCGATCCCGCAGTCGCAGCTGAACACCAACCCGTTGCTCGTGCAGAACCCGGGTTACTGATCGCTGTTGATTACCTGAGTTCGCAGTAACTTTCAGGGCCTGCATCGGTAACAGTCGATGCAGGCCCTGATCTTTTTTGCCATTCGGTTCGCGTCACTGCGTGCACGCAACGCTGGCGAGGCTTGCCGAGGCGAACCGCGCTCCGACACATCGACGAAGGAATTGCAGCAGTATGAGTGAGAGATCGGCGTGGCGGCGGCTCGTGATCGCGATGACGGTGTTCGGCGTCATCGGATGCACTGAGAAACCGGCGACGCCTGCTGTAATCAGCTCCGGTGCGGCGCCTGCCGTGGACAGCACGCTGTTCACCATGATGCCGTCGTCGTACACCGGCATCCGGTTCGAAAATCACATCACCGAGTCGGATGCGATGAACGTGTTCGTCTATCGCAACTTCTACAACGGCGGTGGCGTCGCGATCGGCGATCTGAATGGTGACGGCCTGCCCGAAGTGATTCTCGGCAGCAATCAGGACGGCCCGAAGATCTTCCTGAACGAAGGGAAGTTCCGCTTCCGCGACATCACGGCTGCCGCCGGCCTCACGAAGCACAAGCCGTGGACTACCGGGCTGACGCTGGCCGATGTGAACGGCGACGGACGGCTGGACCTGTATGTGAGCCACGCCGGCGTTGGCGATGACGACAGTCGTCGCAACGAACTCTGGATCAACGACGGCGTGGGAGCCGACGGCATTCCGCATTTCAGCGAGCACGCCAAGGAATACGGCATCGACGACGATGGCTATACCACGCAGGCGGCGTTCTTCGACTACGACCACGACGGTGATCTGGACCTGATCGTGATCAACAACTCGCCGCGGCCGGCAAGCAGCTTCGGACTGCGCAACACGCGCAACGAACGGGATCACAAGGGTGGCGACCGGCTGTACCGGAATGACGGCGGTCACTTCACCGATGTCAGTGCCAAGGCTGGCATCTTCGGCAGCGAGGTGGGCTTCGGGCTCGGTCTGGTGGTGGCAGACCTGAACCGGGACGGCTGGCCTGATATCTACATCTCGAACGATTTCTTCGAACACGACTACGTCTACATCAACAATCACGACGGCACGTTCACGGAATCGATGCAGACGGCGCTGGTGAACAGCAGCTACTTCTCGATGGGCCTGGATATCGCCGACGTGGACAACGACGGCATGCCGGACATCTACACCACCGACATGCTGCCGGAGGATGAATACCGTCTCCGCACCACCACGATGTTCGACGGTTGGGATGTGTATCAGGCCAAGCTGCAGAACGACTACGGCCATCAGTTCATGCGCAACATGCTGCAGCACAACAACGCTGACGGCACCTTCAGTGACGTGGGACAGATGGCCGGTGTGGCGCGCACCGACTGGAGCTGGAGCGCACTGATCACCGATCTCGATCTCGACGGGCGCAAGGATATCTTCGTGACCAACGGCCTGGCGCGCGATGTCACGTCGCAGGAATACCTGGCATTTCTGGCCAATACCGAAACGGCGAAGCAGGTGACTACAGGTCAGAAGGTTGATTTCATGGCGCTCACGCGCGCAATGTCGTCCACCCCGATTCCGGATTATGCGTTTCGCAACGACGGCGGCATGCACTTCAGCAATCAGGCGAAGCGGTGGGGCCTGGCCACGCCGAATATTTCGAGCGGTGCGGCCTACGGTGATCTGGATGGCGACGGCGCGCTGGATCTGGTCGTGAACAACGCCAATCTGGAATCGTTCGTCTATCGCAACAACGCGCGTACGCTGACGCCGGCGAATCACTTCCTCACCGTACGGCTTGAGAGCACTGGGCTCAATCGTTTTGCCATTGGCGCCGCCGTGACGGTATGGGCGGGCGGTGAGCAGTTCATGCAGGAGCTCTCGCCGGTCCGCGGCTTTCAGTCGAGCATGGACTATGCGCTGGTGTTCGGACTCGGCGCGCACGCGCAGGTCGACTCTGTCAGTGTGGTGTGGCCTGACGGACGCCATACGTCGCAGGCAAGTGTAGCAGCGAACTCGAAAATCACGATCAGGTACGCCGGCAACGGCGCGCTGATTCCGGCTGTAACGCGGGGCCCGACACTGCTGGCGAATGTGACAGCCCAGGCAGCGATTGGATTCGTGCATCACGAGAATGACTTCGTGGACTTTGATCGCGAGCGACTCATCCCGCGCATGCTGTCCATCGAGGGTCCGGCTGCCGCCACCGCCGATGTGAACGGCGACGGGCTGGACGACATCTACATCGGCGGTGCGAAAGATCAGCCGGGCCAGCTGCTGCTGCAGCGACCCGACGGGACGTTCGTGCCGAGCAACGCCGGAGTGTTCGAGCCCGACGCCGTGTCGGAAGATGTGGGTGCGCTGTTTTTTGACGCAAATGGCGACAAATACCCGGATCTCTATGTCGTCAGTGGCGGTACTGAATTCGGCGAAGGGGCGCCGGCGTTGCAGGATCGCCTCTACCTGAACGACGGCCACGGTGTGTTTCACAAGGCCACTGATGCGCTGCCGATGGAAGGAAACAGCGGATCACGCGTGGTGGCTGCCGACTATGACGGCGACGGTGATCTCGATCTGTTCGTCGGCAGCCGAAGTGTGCCCTGGCAGTACGGCATCGATCCGAAGAGCATGCTGCTCCGGAACGACGGCAAGGGACACTTCACCGATGTGACCGCGCAGCTGGCGCCGGAGCTGGTGAAGGTCGGCATGGTGACTGACGCGGTGTGGCAGGATGTCGATGGCGACGGCCGGCCCGACCTGGTTGTGGTGGGCGAGTGGATGCCGATCACGGTATTTCACAACGCCGGCGGCGGCAGGCTGGTAAAGATCACCGTGAAAGGCCTGGAGCACAGCAGTGGCTGGTGGAATCGCATCATTACCGGCGATTTCAATGGCGATGGCAAGATGGATTTCGTGGTCGGCAACCTGGGGCTGAACAGCCGATTGCACGGCACGCCGGCGGAGCCCACGACGATGTATGTGAAGGATTTCGATGGGAACGGGCAGCTTGACCAGATCGTGGCCTGCTACAGCGCCGGCAAGCTGTATCCCATCGTACTGCGCGACGAGATGATCAAGGCGCTTCCACCGCTCAAGGTGCGATTCCTGAGTTACGAGGCGTATGCCAGGGCGGGGGTGACCGACATCTTCAAACCGGAAGAGCTGGCCGACGCTGTGATGAAGAAGGCGGAAGTCTTCGCGTCGTCGATGGTGCGCAACAACGGCGACGGTTCGTTCACTCTGGTGCCGTTGCCTGATGAGGCGCAGCTGGCGCCGGTGTACGGCATGCTGGCGCGAGATCTGGATGGCGACGGTATCACGGATCTGATGCTGGCCGGCAACTTCGATGGATTCAAACCTGACATCGCACGCACCAGCGAGTCGTACGGGCTTGTCTTGCGCGGCAGCAAGAGCGGCGCATTCACTGCGTTGCCACACCTGACCAGCGGCTTTGTGGTGCCGGGGCAGTCGCGAGAAATCCTGCGTGTCAGATCGCGCGGTGGCGACCGGTTCGTGGTCGCGCGCAACAACGATCGTCCGCTCGTCTTCAAGCTCAACCCGGCCAGGCCATGACCAGATTCGCGAGCTGGTTCGCGCTGCTGACGATCACCGGAGTCGCGCTGAGCGGTTGCGGGCGCGGTGCGAAC
>JANMWU010000230.1:0-4625 GCA_031380785.1 Gemmatimonadaceae bacterium | reverse complement strand
GCTGCAGCGCGATGAACTCGAGCGCGGTCTCAAGTGCGCCTGTCCCTGCAAACTCGACGTATTCACGTGCAGAACGACTGACTTTCAGTGCGGCATCAGTCCCGCCATGCATTCCGACGTCGTGCGATTGATCGACGGCGGCTACAGCGCAGATGAGATAGTCGCCGCATTCACGACCGTGTACGGTGAGCGCGTGCTGATGGCGCCGGTGAAGGAAGGCTTCAACATCGCCGGCTACGTGGTGCCGTTCATCACGGTCGGCGTGGGCGCCACGATGCTGGTGGCACTGCTGCAGCGCTGGAAGCGCGAGACCGATTCGGCTGCGCCCGCGGTTGCGACCAGGTCTGTGATTCCGATCGCCGGCAGCATTCCCGATGCGACCGATGACGAGTTGCGACGGCTCGCGGCTGCAGTGCGAGGCGAGAACGAACGGTGAACGACCTGCTCTCCAGCGCCAGTGCACCATTCATCATCGGCATCGCACTGGCGCTGATCGCGCTCGCGATTGTGCTGGCGCCGGTGTTCAGCGACGAGGTGCCGACCGAGATCCGCCCCGAACATCGCACCACGCCGAAGCTCGAGATCGACGACGAGCCGGTGCCCGGATCGGCGATCGAGGCGTTGCGCGAGATCGAATTCGATCGCGCGACCGGCAAGCTGTCGGAGGACGACTACGACGGCATGAAAGCGAAGTACACAGTGCTGGCGCTGATCGAGTTGCGCGCGAGCGACGCGGCGCTGGACCGCAGCGCAACTGCTGCGCCGGCGGATCTCGCCGAGCGATTGGTGAAGAAGTACCGGCCTGGTTCCACCATCTGTCACACGCACGGACTGCGTCCGGAGCCCGATGCGTTGTTCTGCTCGGAATGCGGGTCGTATCTGCCGGGGAAATGCGAGCAGTGCGGGACGACTGTCACGGCGCCGGGCGCGCATTTCTGCACCGGGTGCGGGCACGTTCTCGCGGCGTGACACGACGTCTGCGCCGGCACAGCGCACTCTTCGCGTACTGATTCAGCGTACCGCCAGCCGATGATGCCTGCATTGTTTTGATGATGGTTGAAAGTGCAAGCGGTGGTACCGTGTCGCATGCGATTCCGCCCTTGCGAAACTACCTCCATCCCGTGCAACCTATGGCCATGCCTCTCACGCGCCGCTGGACGACTGCCGACGTGCGCGCGCTCATGCGCGAGGATCGTGCGTGGCCGCGGTACGAACTCATCGATGATGAGTTGCTTGTGACGCCGGCGCCGCGGGGGCCACATCAGCTGGTTGTCGCGGAACTTTTAGTCCTGCTGTACGCGTATCTCGAGAGCGCTCCGGCTGGATTCGTTTTGATGTCGCCGTCAGACCTTGAACTTCGCCCGGGAACCATCACTCAGCCGGACGTTTTTGTTGTCCCTTTCGGAGCAGCACCGCATGTTGAAACCGGTGATTGGTCCGATATCAAGGCGCTGCCGCTGGCCGTCGAGGTGCTGTCTCCCAGCTCACTGCGTACTGACCGGGTCGTGAAACGGGATTTCTATCTCGCGAACGGCGTCGCGGAGTACTGGATCGTTGATCTCGAGGCGCGCGTGGTGGAACGCTGGAAGCCTGCGCAGGAAACGCCGGTGCTGCATTTTACGAGTCTCGAATGGCGGCCGCGCGATCACGCGCCGTTGATCATCGATCTCGTTGCGCTGTTCGACCGGATCGAGGACAAGTGGAGTCGGCGCGCTCGGTAGGCATCACGCCGACCGATGCCTCGTGAACGGTCCGTCCGCGTGTGCCATCGGCTGCATTGTCGACGGCACATCCTCGACGCGTGCGGTCAACCAGAGCAGCGCGGCCACGAACGCGACCGCGGCCCAGAATGTGAGCGTACCGTTCCAGCCCCACGCCGCCGACATGCGTGGTACCAGCCAGATCGAAAGCACGCCGCCGAGGTTCCCCATCAGATTGAGGAGTCCTGCCGCCGCACCGGGATTGTTCGCACCGATCAGCGTTGCGGTCGTGAAGAACGGCGACTCGGCGCCGTTGAGGCAGGCCGAAGAGAGACTCAGTGCAGCGACGGCGAGAATCCGCCCGGCACGCTGCACGTCGTGTGTACGACAAGCTGGGGAGCCGGAAGGAGCCCTTCAGTCGCCTTGACGTACGCTGACCACGTCGCGCGCCGGCCGCGGCGTTGACACCAATTCCTCTCCGATTCGACTGTTGCGATTGAGACCCGCCCATATTCACTGATATGTCCCTTCCCGAAGGCACCGCCGAACATCGCTCCGCCGCCGCAATGCGCGCGGGCGCACGGATCGCGATTGTAATCGTGAGTGACAAGCGGACGATGGAGACCGATGCATCCGGTCCGCTTGCGCGTGCATTGCTGACAGCGGCCGGACATACCATCGCTGACTTTGCGCTGCTGCCGAATGACGAAGCGGGCACGCGTGCACACGTTGCGCAGCTGATTGCGCGCGACGATGTCGATGTCGTTCTGCTGTCAGGTGGCACTGGCCTGGGCGTGAAAGACAGGACAGTTGAAGCGGTGCGCCCACTGATCGAGAAGGAGCTGCCCGGATTCGGTGAGCTGTTCCGGATGATCTCGTATCAGGAACAGATCGGCACATCGGCGATACTCACACGCGCGCTGGCGGGCGGCATCAACGGCAAACTGATTGTATCGCTGCCCGGATCGAAAGCGGCGGTCGATCTGGCGCTGACGAAGATCCTGATTCCAGAGTTGCAGCACCTTCTGCACGAGCTGCGTCGCTGAACAGTCGCGGGCGCCGCGCTATTTGCCGCGCAGCTGCAAGACAGTGCCATCGACGCCATCGGGCAGTTGCACATCGGCCAGCTGATCATCGTCTCGCACGTCGCGCTTGAGCCGCAGCAGTTCGGCTTTGAGCGTGGCCGTGATCGCGCCCATGCCCGGTTGGCCGTAGAGATTGTGAAGCTCGTACGGGTCGTTGACCAGATCGAACAGCTCCCACTGATCCTTCTTCCAGAAGTAAATCAGTTTGTGTGTCCGCGTGCGCACACCGTAGTGGACGCGCGTGTTGTGATCGCCGGGATCGTGGTAGTAGCGGTAGTACATCGACGTGCGCCACGTCGCGGGCGTCTGCCGCCGCAGGATCGGCAGCAGACTGCGGCCCTGCATCTCCGGCGGCGCAGCGAGTGCGGCGGCGTCGAGAAACGTCGGAGCAAAATCCACGTTCAGCGCCATGGCATCGCTGCGCGTCCCCGCCGCAATGCGTGCCGGCCAGCGCACCACGAACGGCATGCGGATCGACTCTTCATACATGAAACGCTTGTCGAACATCCCGTGATCGCCAAGAAAAAACCCCTGATCGCTGGTGTAGATGACGATCGTGTTTCGCGCCAGACCGGTCGAGTCGAGGAAGGCGAGCAGGCGGCCGACGTTGTCGTCAACGGACTGCACTGTGGCGAGATAATCCTGCATGTAGCGCTGATATTTCCAGCGCACCAGTGCTGCGCCGGCGAGCGTGACCGACTTGCCTTCTACGACCGTGACGACCGTGTCAGGCTTGAGTGCGCGCCACGCCTGCAGCGCGACACCGCTCAGCGCTGGCGGCGGTGTGATCTTGAGATCGCGATTGGTGAGATCCCTCGCGACACGCTGCTGATTTTCGTGCAGGGCGTCGGTGCGGGTGCTGTAGTCGTCCCAGAACGTCACGGGCTCCGGGATGTGCTGACCGGCGAAGTGCGCGGCGTGTCCGCTATCGGGTTCCCACGGACGGTGCGGTGCCTTGTGGTGCACCATCAGAAAGAACGGCTTTCCGCGAGGACGCGTCTTCAGGAAGGCGAGCGCGCGATCGGTGATCACATCGGTCGCGTAGCGCCCAGTGTACGTCGTCTCGGCTGACGCGGTGTAGAACACTGGGTTGAAATACACTCCCTGGCCAGGCAGAATCTCCCACTTGTCGAAGCCGACCGGGTCACTGCCGAGATGCCATTTGCCGATCATGCCTGTGTAGTAGCCAGCACGCTGCAGCAGTCGCGCAACCGTCATCCGTGAACTGTCGAATCGATTGAATACAGTGACGCCGTTCAGATGCGAATACTGCCCGGTGAGGATGACGGCGCGACTCGGCGTACAGATCGAATTGGTCGCAAAGACGCTGGTCAGCAGCGCCCCTTCACGCGCGATGCGATCAATGTTCGGCGTCTGATTGACGCGCGATCCGTAGGCGCCGATGGCGTGCGCCGCGTGACCATCCGTCATGATGTACAGAATGTTCGGTCGCGCTACGCTCGCGACCTGCGCGGGTGACGGGCGCGTCATCGTGCCAAGCGCGATGAAGACTGCAGCTGCGGGAAGTCTCACGAACGGCTCCGGCTCGATGGTCGATGCGCAACCGAGCCTTCAGAATACATGCGCGCTCAGCCTTTCGCACGAAGGTCGCAATCACCCGTCCAGTGCCGCCACGCGCTGCTCGGCCTTGTACAGCCAGAAGAACGTGAGCCCGGTGCACAGCACCAGCGCGAACACAGCGCCACGCAGGAATAGCCACCAGACCAGCGGTTCATGGAACGCAATGCTGCGCGCGTACCAGTACATCGCCGGAGCCAGCGAGAGCGCAACGACCATCGTCAGCACACCCGCTGAGGCGAGGAACAGAATGCCCTGCCAC
>JANMWU010000210.1:0-4245 GCA_031380785.1 Gemmatimonadaceae bacterium | reverse complement strand
CGTGCCATCGCGCGCCGTAAACGTGATCCACGCGCGCGCATCCGGGTGACCGTCGAGCAGGCGCAGAAAGGCACGCGCCTCGGCTCCGCACGGAATCGTTTCACAAGCCAGCAGGTCGGCACCGCTCGCGGCGAGCACCGAGAATCGCTGCTTGTGCCACTCAACCAGCGCATCCTCGTCCAACGCGTAGTTGCCGATGTACTCCGAACCGTCGGCGAGAAACGCGCCGTAGGGACCGATGGACGCGGCGACCAGCGGCCGCACCGCGCCGGCGACCGTGCGTCGCATTGACCAGTACGCGTTACGCGAATCGATCGCGATCTGCACAGCCGTGTTCATGAGCGACGTCGCGTCAGCCGCGTCGACACCGCGCTTCGCCAGGCTTTCAAACGTCGCCTGATACGTGGCAGTGATCGCGACGTCAGCACCGGCCGCGAAGTAGTCGTCATGTACCGCTCGTATCAGCGACGGTTGTTCGAGCAGCACGCGCGCTGACCAGAGCGGATCGCGCAGATCGGCACCACGCGCTTCCAGCTCGGTCGCAAGTGCGCCGTCGAGAACCACCGCGCAGCGGCCGGCAAGAACTGGTGCGAAGAGGTCAGAGTGCATGGCGGATTGAAGCGCGAGCAAGACCGATAGTTGACGTACACGCGATCGCGCTTCAGACCTCGCCGGCGCTCTCGCGCAGGAGGCGTCGCAGCGTGTCGAGCATCTGCGCCACATCCAGCGACTCCTGCTCCGGAATTCCCGTCCACTGCCCGCCGTCGACGAAGTCAGCGAACGCTTCCGCTTCAGCGAGAAATCCGTTCATTGCGGGAACGGTGATCGTCTCGACATCGTCGCGTCGATCGCGACCGCGCCGCAGCGTCAGAATCGGCGGAGTGTCGGTGGTGTGATTGGCGAAGGTGGTTTCCAGAATGCCATCCTCGCCGGCAATCAGGGCCTGGCGGTGCACCGCAGCGCTGAAACTGCACGACGCCTGCGCCAGCATACCGTTTGCGAACCGCATCGTGGCAAACGCACTGTCATCGACGCCAGCCGCATCCATGACGCCCATCGCGGACATCGCAGCAGGCAGCTCGCCGGCAATCATGCGGATGAGGCTGAGCGGATACGATCCGAGATCCATCAGCGCGCCGCCAGCCAGTGCCGGGTCGAGTCGGATGTCGTGACGGTTCGCGAGCGTGAACGCAAACGTCCCCCAGATCATGCGTACGCGTCCAACCGCGCCGCCCTGAATGAGTTGCTGCATGCGCAGCGTCTGTGGCTGCGAGCGGTACGGAAACGCCTCGGCAAGACAGACATTGTTTCGTCGTGCGGCCGCGAACATCGCTTCAGCTTCGGCGCGCGAGGCGGCCAGCGGCTTTTCGCACAGCACGTGCTTGCCGGCGTCCATGGCGCGAATGGACCATTCCGCGTGCAACGCGTTCGGCAGCGGGTTGTAGATCGTATCGACGGCGTTCGACGCCAGCAGCGCATCGTACGAGTCGAACACCTGAGGAACGCCGGTCGCGGCGGCAAATTCTTCGGCGCGTGGGCGCGCCCGTGCCGCCACGGCGACCACCTGCACGCGCGCCGAGCCGTGAACGCCTTCCACGAACTTGCGCGCGATGCGGGCGGCGCCGAGAATTCCGATTCGCAAGGGCATGGTCTTCATGGCACGAAAATTCGAAGCTGATATCGCCGGCTGTTACGCACCTGTGAAGATAGGGATGCGGATGCGGATTTGTGACCGGAGCCCCGCGCCGCCAGTATCCTGCTCATCTCCATCTGCGAGCACTGCATGAGACGCCTGGGCGCACTACCCTCGTTATTCACGTTTTCAACGCTGCTCACGTTGCTCGGTTGTGCGTCACCCGTGGCTCCGGACGCAAATGGGCAATGGGGCAGCCAGCAGGCGAGCCTCGTCATTTCACGCGATAGCGGCAGCCTCACGCTGCAATGCGGTTCAGGAGTCATCGACAACACGTGGTCGCTCACGGGCGACGGCGTCTTCATTGGAACGGGCGTCACGTTCTCGGGAGGTGGCCCCTCGCCAATCGGTGGGCGACCGCCGCGCCCGTCGCGGTTCACCGGACGGATCTCAGGGAATACCTTCACGCTGTCCGCTACCGAGATCGCGACCGGAGTGACGCTCGGGCCGTTCCGTATGCAGCGCGGTGGTCCGGGTATTTCGCAGCTGTGCCTTTGAGGGAGCAGACCATGGCTGAGAGCCGCACACAATACACCCGGCTCGAGCAGCTGCCGAACGTCGGCAAGGCAACGGCCGGTGATTTCCGTCTGCTCGGCATCGCAACACCTCAGCAGCTCATCGGTCGCGATCCGTACGACTTGTACCAACGCCTCTGCGACATCACCGGTCAGCGTCACGATCCATGCCTGATGGATGTGTTCATCGCCGCAACCCGGTTCATGGGCGGTGAACCATCCGCGCCATGGTGGGCGTACACCCATGAGCGCAAGGCTACCGTCGCGGCGCGTCACGCGGCATCGGCGCCAGCACGCTGAATGGACTACTCCGACGATCTGCGCGCCACGGTCACAGCAAGACGCGAGTCGCTGCGCAACATCAGTGATGCCGACGCCGCCACCCGTCCGTCCGCGGCCGCCTGGTCGGCAAAGGAAATCATCGGGCACCTTATCGATTCGGCGTCAAACAACCATCAGCGTTTCGTGCGCGCCCGCTGGCAGGATGACCTGATCTTTCCCGGTTATGAACAGGTGGGCTGGGTCGCCGCTCAGCGCTACAACGAGGCCGACTGGCACGAACTGCTCGACCTCTGGGCGCTGTTCAACCGGCACCTGGCGCGCGTGATGGATTCGGTACCCGACGATGTGCGGCTCCGCGTTCATACGCGCCACAATCTGCATGAGCGCGCGTGGACCGTGGTGCCTGCCGATCAACCCACCACGCTCGACTACTTCATGCGCGACTACGTCTCTCATCTACACCATCATCTGCGACAGCTTGACGCGTTGCCAGCAGCACAAGCCCTGCTCCGATGATCATGAAGCCGGCGATCACGTACAGACCATACGTCGCTTCACCGGTCGCGTCCTTCACGACGCCGATGAGATAAGGGCTGAGAAAGCCCGCCAGGTTGCCGATCGAATTGATCGCAGCGATACCCGCCGCGGCGGATTTGCCTTTCAGCGCCGCCGTTGGCAAGGTCCACAGCAGCGCGATGTTGGTGAGGCTGCCGGCCATCGCGGCGCTCATCGCTGTCAGACCAATCACGAGCTGACTGCCGTATTTCCCCGCCACGATCAATCCGGTCGCCCCGATTATTGCGAATGTGACGAGATGCCACCGCCGGTCACGCGTGCGATCGGAGTTCCAGCCCGCCAGCACCATCACGATCGCCGCCACACCCGATGGAATTCCGCTCAGCAATCCGATGCGGCCTGCATCCGTGACACCCATTGTCCTGATCAACTGCGGCAGCCAGAACGAAATGCCATACAGCCCCATCACGAACGAAAAGCTGATGCCCGAATAGAGCAGCACCAGTCGATTGCTCAGCGTTGCGAAAACGCTCGTGTGCTCAACGCCGCTCGCTTCGTCGCGCAGGTTCTCCTGAAGCCGACGTTTGTCACCGTCAACCAGCCACGCGGCACGCTCGATCGAATCAGGGAGGTATACAAACGTCGCAACGCCCATGATCAGCGATGGAATTCCTTCCAGCAGAAAAAGCCACTGCCAGCCCGCCAGTCCACGCACTCCTGACATGCGACTCAGGATCAGGCCCGACAGCGGACCACCGATCACACCGGATATTGCAACGCCGGTGAGAAAGAGCGAAATGATCCGCGCCCGTCGCGACGACGGATACCACTGCGTGAGATACAGCACGATACCGGGGAAGAATCCCGCCTCGGCCACGCCCAGCAGAAATCGCAGCACATAGAACGTGACCGGGCCGGTGACGAACATCATCAGCATCGACAGTACGCCCCACGTCACCATGATCCGTGCAATCCACACCCGCGCGCCGACGCGATGCAGTATCAGATTGCTCGGCACTTCAAACAGGAAATACCCGAGGAAGAAGATGCCTGCACCGATGCCGTACGCCGTGTCGCTCATTCTGAGATCGGCCAGCATCTGCAGCTTCGCAAAGCCGACATTCACTCGGTCGAGATAGGCGACTACGTAACACAGGAACAGGAATGGGATCAGCCGCAGCGTGACGCGACGGTACGTCCGATCCTCAACTGCACTGTCATCCGGCGTCCGGGCCACGG
>JANMWU010000191.1:0-8267 GCA_031380785.1 Gemmatimonadaceae bacterium | reverse complement strand
GTTGAGCGCGATCAACTGCGGCGCGAAGTGGAAGGCTATCGGTCGCTGCGCAAGCTGGAGCCGGGCAAACTGGTGGACCGCGAGCATGAGGTGCTGGTGAGCGTCACCGACACACTGCTGCGCTCACTCCTCGACGCCTCGTTTCCGATGACTGTCGATCTGCGCAACAGTGCCACCATCACGCTGACGTCGACGCAGGTGGTATTGCGCGCCAACGTGGCGCGCGTGGCCATCACGGGCCTCGTCCGGCGCAAAAGGTATCCCCACTTCGCGGCCACGGTGACGCTGCGCGGCGCGATGGACAATTTCGTGATCGACAAGGCGCGTGGGCTGAATGCCCACATTCACATCGACGACATCGACCTCGACACGCCGACCGGAACGCTCGCCGCGTTCGATCCGCTCGTGATCGCGATCCTGCGCAGCGTCGTCGAGCGCAGCCTGCCGGAACTGACGTCGGAATTGCCGGCCGTGTCGATTCCGGTGAGCCTCGACGAGGACATGAAACTTCCTGGCTTCGGACCTGAGGGGTTGTTGTCCATTGAGCCGAGTACCGCGCCAATGACGTTCGAAGCGTCGAGAGTGATCGCGTTTCAGAATCGACTGTGGATCATTCTGCACATCGAATTGGGTTCGTTCGCGGCGGTTCCGCACGGAGCGAAACCATGAAGCGATGGATCGCGGTGTCGGTCGCGGCTGTGGTCGGGCTGCCCACCCTAGCCTTGCTGGCGCTCGGCCTGCGCTTCCGCCCGCGGTCCGAACGTGAGGATCCGGAGGCCGTCAGGCGTGAAGTCGCGGCGCTCACGGGCATTCGCGATTCGCTCAGGACGCTGGTCTATGCCGCATCGGCAACCAGTGATCTGCTCGATCGTCGTCCAGCCGGCGATGTGGTCATCGGCCTGCCGACAAAGTTCGTGGATGGTCTGGTGCGGGGTGTGATCACCGGATGGTTCCACGATGTGGATCTGCGCCTCCCACGCATGCGCGTGAAGAAAGACGGTGAACTGACAGCGCGACTCGGCATACTTGGCGAGCGTACGGTCGGCGCGTACAACCTCGACGTGGTGCTGGACAACGTGCACGGCCGCCTGCAACCCGAAGTGCCGACGCTGTCGTTCGGCGGCGACACCATCAGCATTTCAATTCCCGTGCGCGTCGCTGCCGGCACCGGCGTGGCGAAGGTGACGGCGTCATGGAAATCAAAGGGCATCGCCGGCCCCGTGTGCGGTGATCTGTCGATCACGCGCGATGTGACCGGCCAGGTTCGCGCGCGCACCTACAACGCGAACGGTCGCATCGTGCTCAGCGCCAGCGAGGGTCGGATCAATGCTGATCCGGCGTTTCCCGATCTCAGGATGCGCTTGTTCATCGATCCCGCGAAGTCGTCGGTAGCGGCGCTCGACTCGGTACTGGCCACCAAGCGCGGCCTCTGTGCATTCGCGATTGAGAAAGCGCACGTCAGCGAACGGATTCTGGAGCTGGTCGGTCACGGATTCGACGTGGAGATTCCGCAGCGCTTTTTCCGACCGATACGGCTTCCGGTGGCGGTGGAAACTCTGGTGCCGGTCGGAGAGCATCAGGTGCCGCTCAAGGTCACACCGAGCGGACTCTCGGTGACGGCTGCGACGGTCTGGATCGCGGCATCGGTGACACCGGTGAAGACAGCGGTGAAGACAGCGGCGCCGGTCCGGCGGTGACGGCTATGTCGTGGCGTCGGTGGCCTGCTCGTGATGCGCCATATAGTTCAGCACGTCGTTGATCGCCAGCGGACGGCTGAACAGATACCCCTGGCCAATTGTGCAGCCGAATGACGCGAGCAGAATCTGCTGCGCTTCGCGCTCGACACCTTCCGCCACCACACTGACGCCGAGTGATTGCGCCAGCGTGAGAAGCGTGCGCACGAACGATTCCTCGCGCTCGCCTTTGTCCATGCGCGCGACGAACGTCTGATCGATCTTGAGTTCGTCGACCGGAAAGTATTGCAGGTGGCTGAATGACGAGTAGCCGTTGCCGAAATCCTCGATGGCGATGCGAACACCAAGCGCACGGATTTCCTGCAGCGTCGCATGTGCGGATGCCGGTGCGCGCATCATCTGGCCCTCGGTGATCTCGAGGATCAGCAGCTTCGGGTCAAGGCCCGATGCGGCGAGCGCGTCGCGCACATCGTCGAGCAGATGTTCGTCCTCGAGTTGCCGGGGCGCAAGATTCACGGAAATACTTGGCGTGACCCCGTCACGGTCCGACCAGCCCGCTGCGTAGGAACAGGCTTCGCGCAGCGCCCACCGGCCGATGGGCACAATGACGCCTGTCTCTTCGGCCACCGCCAGAAACTCTGCCGGAGCGACCAGCCCACGCTTCGGATGCCGCCAGCGCAGCAGCGCTTCGAACCCGAGCAGCTCTCCGGTCTGCAGTGCCATCTTCGGCTGGAAGAGCAGCTCGAACTCGAATCGATCGACGGCGCGTCGCAGATCCTGCTCCAGTTCAAGCCACGATTGCGCCCGCTCCAGCATGCTGGGATCGAACAGTCGCGCGCAGGATTTGCCGGCGTTCTTGGCCGAGTACATCGCAACGTCGGCGTTGCGCAGCACGGCGTCGCCTTCATCGCCCGTGTGCGCCAGCGCGATGCCGATGCTGACATTCACCACGACTTCGCGGTCAGCCACTATCACCGGCCGCGAGATGATACGGAGCAACCGATCCGCCAGCTGCAGCATTTCGTCGGCGTTCTGCACCGCCTCGATCACGATCGCGAACTCGTCGCCGCCAAGTCGCGCCACCGTTTCTCCGCTGCGCACGGTGCTGGCGATGCGCGATGCAACGCCCCGCAGCAGCTGATCACCGGCGGCGTGTCCGAGCGAGTCGTTGACGCGCTTGAAGCCATCGAGATCGAGCAGCAACACCGCCACCGGCGTGCGGGTGCGACTGCGGCGTTCCAGCGCGTGATGCAGACGGTCGTGAAACAGCGCACGATTGGCGAGGCCTGTGAGATCGTCCTGAAACGCGCGACGCACGAGTTCCTCGTCCATGCGTTTGCGCTCAGTCACGTCCTGCAGCATGACCATCAGGCGAGGATCGCCGCCGGTCTGCACCCGCGCGACGGTGAGCTGGCCCCAGATGATCGTGCCGTCCTTGTGCTCGAAGCGCTGCTCGAGTGTGACCGACTCGCGCGCGGCGGAACGCAGATCGGCGCAGGCCGTGGTGATGCGCGACGCATCCGCGCCGGCGAGGAATCGGGCAATGCTCTGGCCGACCATCTCTTCCGGCGCATAGCCGAACATCTCGCGACAGGCCGGGTTGGCCTGCGTGATCACGCCGTCGATGGTCAGCACCTGGATTGCGATGCCGGCGTAGTCGAAGAAGGCCTGAAATCGCGCCGTACTCTGACGCTCCGAGCGCTCCGACGCGCGCACTTTCTCGAGCCGCTCCTCGAGCTCGTGCGAGAGCTCATCCATCGTCCGCGCTGACAGTTCGCGGTCACGCTGCATGTCATCGAGCGCGAGGCTGGCGGCGTCGAGCACGGACTGCATGCCCGGTGTGAGCGGCTCGCTGCCAAGGAAGCGGCGCATTGGCCGCGCCAGCGCAGGATGCATCAGCGTTCGCTGATTGCAGCGACGGTCATACTGAGTCGGGTGACCAACGGAGTGAGAAGGCGCGCATTGGGGCAGGCGAGACGAATGGATGACCCATGGACAGGCGCGGGGCGCCGGCCACAGGACGTACTCAAAAGTTTCGGCCCGCCGCGGACGAACTTGAGATACATCGGAGCCGTGCCGCCACGCCCGTCGTCCGACCCGTCAGGCTCCCCTGCGGCTTGCAACGAGGTAGATCAGCGCTCCGGCCGCCGTTGCGATCACGACGTCGCGCGTCTCCTTGAGTGAGGTGCCGGTCAGGAGCCACACGATCAGCCCCAGCGCGATCAGCGGAATGGCGAGTCCGCCCGGCAGCGAAAACAGGGCAGGCGACATGTTCGGGCGTTTGCGAAACACGGGCAGCGCGGCGATGGTCACGGCGAAAACGAACAGCCGCGAAATGGTGCTGAGGGTGAGCAGATAGATGTGCCCGCGCGACAGTGTCAGCAACAGCACGGTGACGCATGACACCACGATCGACAGCACCGGCGTGCGAAATTCGGGATGCAGTCGGGCGAGGGCGCGTGGCAGCTGGTTCGCCTCGGCCATCGCAAAGGGAACGCGCGATATCGCAAGGATACCCGCGTTCAACGTCCCGAGAATTGAGATGGCGGCGCCGGCAACGATCAGCGCCGCGCCCGACGGGCCCATGAACTGAAGTGCGGCGTCGGCGAGCGGACGTTGCGACGTGGCCAATCCGGGCAGCGTTCCGGCGCAGACAAGCTGAATACCGACGTACAGCGCGACCACCAGCGACAGTCCCGTCAGTAGCGCGAAGGGTGTGTCGCGTCGCGGATCACGCACCTCTCCGGCGGCGATCGCCGCATTCTCCCAACCCACCAGCGCGAACGCGAGCAGCAGCACCGCTGACGAAAATCCGGCGCGGCTCGGCGTCGCTGTGAAGTTCAGGCGATGGAAGTCGATGGCCGGGAGACCAACGGCGACGAATATCAGTAGCGGCGTGAGTTTCGCGATCGTGATCGCGCCGCTGAATCGCGTGACACCGCGTGTCCCCCGGATGTGCAGCAATCCCAGCCCACCGATCAGGCAGATCAAAAACACCGCACGCCATGCGCCGCCCGCCAGCGACGGAACGACGAGTGACAGATATTCGACCATCACAGCCGATATTGCGCAGAGTCCCGTCACGCGCGCCAGCCAGAGCAGCCAGCCGACGACGAACGCCGTGAACGGCCCGAACGCTTCGGCGGCGTACACGTACGGCCCACCGGTTTGCGTGAAACGGCTGCTCACTTCCGCAAAGCAGAAGACGATCAGTGCCATCATTGCCGCACAGGCAACGATCGCGACGATACCCCAGGCTCCGACGAGCGAGTGCACCTTGGCGGGGAGGCCGAAAATTCCGGCGCCAACGATGCCATTGATAACCAGCGCAACCATGTCCCAGCGTCCAACGACGCGCAGCAGCCCCGCATCGGGCGGAGCGGTGGACCCTGGCTTCATCAGGTGTTGTGCGGAGGGAACGGACGATGGCATGGCCGCGCCGATCGACGTGCCGCGGGCGGCGCTGACGTAGAATAAGCGTCATGACCACCTCGCGCCGAACCTTCGTTGCCGCCGGCAGCGCATGGCTCACGTGTGCGGCGCTGCGCGTGGCCGACGTGACGACCTTTGAGAAACCGTTCCAGTATCCGACCGGCATTCCGATCGTGATCGTGAATGGGCGTGTCGCGCTGCGTGACGGCCAGCAGAGCCCAATTCAGGCCGGACGCACCTTGCGCAGCAGTCCAACCCGTGAATCGTGACGTATAGATGCTCATGCGCTTCAAACTGCTCGCCGCCTGTCTTGTGCTCGGTGCCACGCAACTTCACGCGCAGGCAATAAGCACTGTCGGGATCGAGCGCTCACCTCAGCGCGACGCGTGGTGGAGGCTCGTCTACGAGAACGATGTCTTCACTGCAACAGACAAGTACTACACGCAAGGCATCGTCGTGGAGGTCGTGACACCGTCGCTGCGCCGCTGGCCGACGCGGCACCTGCTGCTTGCGCCAGACCGCAGCGTCATGCGATACGGTATCGTGTACGAGGATGACGGCTACACAGCCAGCGACCTGAAAGTGTCGGCGATTCTGCGCAACGATCACCCGTATGCCGGCACCCGCCAGCTGCGGTTTTTCGCCACCGCAAGCGACACCACGCGGCCGTTGCGCATCACATCATCTATCAATGTTGGCCTGATCGGGCAGGGTGCCGGCGGCAAGGAGGTGCAATCGTACATTCACAAAATCACCGGCAACACCATTCCGCAGGGCTGGCACAACCAGATTCAGAACGATGTGATCCTCAACTACGAGGTGATCGCTGAGCGTCCGCTGGCGCAGCAGGGATCACATGCGCTGCTGACCGGATTCGCGGCGGGACGCATCGGTACCTACAATACTGCCGCCACCGTTGGCGCGACGCTGATGCTGGGCCGTGTCGGCTCGCTGTTCAGTGGATCGTCAGACGGCCACCGTGGACTCTACGTCTACGCAAAGCCGCAACTCAACGTCGTGGGCTACGACGCGACACTGGAAGGTGGAATGCTCAATCATTCCAGCCCGTACACCATCAGCGCCGGCAATATCTCGCGCTTCGTCTATCGGCAACAGGTCGGCATCGTGTACCGATCCGGGCGGCATTCTGTCGAGTATTTTCGATCGACAGCTACGCGCGAATTTCGCGGCGGTCTCGCGCATCAATCGGGTGGCTTTCAGTTCACCATGCCGCTGGGCCGCTGAAAACCTTACGGCTTTCCGCCGGTCATGAGCACACCTTCAACTGAGCCGAAATCGTCTGCGGCTGCGGCAAGATTGGCAGGCTGCTGCCATGCACCCTCGTTCAGCCGGACCGCGACGCGCCACGTTCCCGCTGGCGGCGCGGCGCCACAGTTGAAGCTGCGCCCGTCGCGCATTTGACAGTCGCGCGATGTCCATTCGGTGAAATCGCCGCGCAACGCCGCCCGTGATACGCCGCCCGATCCCGGCTCGAGGATCAGCACGCCGTCGACAACGGTGAGCGTCGGTCCGGTGGTACGCGGGCCGTCAGCACGGGCGAGAAGGCGGGCACCGCCAACGCGCAGTCCGAGCAATGCACTGCGACCGGATGGAATCCCCGAGCGTGCGTCAGGCAGCCGCTGCGCGCCACCGACAAAGAGTGAGATTCCGCGCGCGGTGGAAAATGTGAATGACAGCTGCGGGCCGACGCGTAAGCCTGTCAATCCCTGCTGCATCGCCCGCATCGCCAGCGATGCATCGGCGCGCAGTCGTCCGCGTTCCCAGATCATGCGCGGTGTGAAGTCGAGCGTGCGTACGCTGAAAGTGTCGCCCTCACCCGCCACCACGCCAAGCCGTTGCTGCAGTGACGCGGGCCGCACGCCGTCGCTCAGTTGCCCTTCAAGGGCGAGCAGCATCGCACCGTGTGTGTGCGTTGCGCTGCCCGCAACTTCCATGTCACGCCACATTTCGCCGCCATACCGCAGCCGACCGATGCGCGCGCTCAGTGCCGCGCTGTTCGACGCGGCCACCTTGCGCCACTCCACACCGGCGTCGCCGTGCCACGTCGAGAGCAAGCCGCTCGTTTTCAGCACCTGCCCACTGCCGACCAGCCGCAGATTCATCACCGCCGGCGAGCGCACGTAGCCGCTGCCGAGGAACGACTTCCACACTGGCGTCCCGGCGGCGAATACTGCGTCGCCACCGATCGTCAGATCGTGGGCAACGAGTTGTGCGCTCGGTGCCAGATAGAACGCGGCCGTGCCGCGCACCTGTGGCTGATCTATCGCGGCCGCGCCGGTTTCAAGCGTTGCCGCAACGCGCGCCGGCCGCTGCTGCGCATGCGCTGCGCCGCCAGCAACAATCGTCAGCGCCGCGGCTCGCAGCGCGCCGCTGATCAGAGCGTGGTGATGCATGTCACGGCTTGGATGTGGTGCTTCCAGCACTGGTAGGACCAAATCCCGCCGTGGTGGCCGCAGGGCCGAAGCCGCCCACCAGGCGCGTCATGCGATCGTTCAGCGCCGCGTCCGGCGACACGCCACTCGCCACGTCGCGTGCGAGATCGTCCGCCAGCGCCAACAGCGTGCTCGATGCCACCTGTCGATCAATCAGTGCCCGTGCGGCGCGTACCGCCTGATCCTGCGTGACACCGCGCCGCACGAGGCGGATCACGAACAGAAAATACGGCTCGGCTGAGTGCTGTCCGGCGGCCTGGCGCAGCGTGCGCAGCGACGGCGCGGAGATGCCGAGCGACAGCGCCTCGGCCCCGGCGTGCAGTTCAGCTGCAGATACGGCCGGTGCCAGGAGCCGCGCCACTGAGTCGACCCGCGACGCCAGCAAGGCCACAGCGTCCGCGATGCGCGTTGGTGTCGCGCCCTTGGCGGTGCCTTCGGCGATTTTCGCGCGCAGCAGATCGGTCGGCAATCCGCGTCGGTCGAAGTCGCGCACGATGGCGTCGATCCGCTGCTCTGCTGCACGATCCATGTCGCTCGTGGACTGGGCGCGCAACACACTGACGAACAGCAGGCCGCACAGAACCAGCGCGCGGCGCAACATCACGGCGCTTCGCCCACGAACAGTTCCGATCCGGTCACACCGAAATCGTGATCCTCAATCGCGTCTCGCAACGGATCGCGCCGGAAC
>JANMWU010000190.1:0-4679 GCA_031380785.1 Gemmatimonadaceae bacterium | reverse complement strand
GCAAGCGTGGCCAGTAAACACCGAGGCGGAGAAGGGACGCGTCGTTGCCGACGTGCTGAACATCGCGCTGCTCGGTGACAGCACTGACATCGTGGCGGCGTTCGGTGCGGCTGGTTGGACGTCCGCCAATCGCATGTCGTTGCGTGCCAACGTCGCGACGTTCATTCGTGCGGCCGAGGACCGCGGATACGTGCATCAACCGGTGTCGATCCTGCTTATGAACGGGCAACCGCCGGCACTGGTGTTTGAACGCGTGACCAACACCTTTGCCAAACGCCATCACGTGCGCATCTGGCGCTTCCCCGATGTCATTGACGGGCAGGAGGTGTGGCTGGCGAGCGCATCGCACGACGTGGCCATTGCATTCCTCGCCGATCGCCGGCATTTCACGCATCGCGTCGATCCGGCGGTGGATCAGGAGCGTGAAAAACTGACCGCTGATTTGTGGTTGGCCGGCTGTATCGCGGCACGCTCCGATGTGCCGCGCAATCTGCCAGGAACGCTGCGAGTGAACGACGGCAAGGATCCGATCACGACCGACGGTGCACTGGTCATGCTGCGCCTGCGGCGGAGCTGCGACGCCAGCCGTGAGCGATGAACATGAACAAAACATGAATACTTGCTCGGGCGTTCGGCGGTTCGCTGCTGCAGTATCAGCGCTGCCGCCTTGCGCGACGTAGGCAGACGATCGTTCTTCTCGCACCAGTGAGCGGCACCGTGGCCGCCAGTGCGTCCTGACCCACCCAAGGAGATTGCGCGTGACGTTCACGCTTCTGCAAGCTGGTGCTGCGCGCGCCGGTGCGCTGGCTCTGATCGGCCTGTTTCCACTGACGCTCCCAGCGCAAGCCACACCGTCCAAGCCGGTCGCGAACCCGGTCGCGCGTCGCGTCATTCCTCCGGCTCCAATGGCACCGTTGACGTTCGATTCAACCGTCTTCGGTGCACTCAGGTGGCGCGAGATGGGCCCTTCCCGCGGCGGACGCTCGGTTGCCGCGACCGGCTCCGTGCAGCGGCCCAACGAATACTGGATGGGGACGAGTGGCGGCGGCGTCTATAAGTCGGTCGACGGTGGCCAGAAATGGGCGCCGATGACGGACAACTATTTCGGCGGAACCATTGGCGCTGTCTCGGTTGATCCGCAGAATGCCGACATCGTGTGGGTCGGCGGCGGTGAGACCGACATCCGCGGCAACACTGCCGGCGGCGATGGCCTCTGGAAAACGCTCGATGGTGGCAAGACCTGGACGATTCTTGGCTTCAAGGATGAGCACATCGCGGCCATCCGTATCCATCCGACGAACAAGGAGATCGCGCTGCTGGCGGTCTTCGGCAATCCGTTTAAGGCCGGTAGCACGCGCGGCGTCTACAAGACTGTCGACGGCGGTAAGACCTTCACGAAAACGCTGTTCGTCAACGACTCGACCGGTGCGGTCGACATTCAGGTCGATCCCTCCAACCCCGACATCGTCTACGCCGCGATGTGGCAGGCGTATCGCACGTCGTGGTCGCTGTCGTCGGGCGGTGCGGGCAGTGGCATCTGGAAGTCGCGCGACGGCGGCTCGACGTGGACCAACATCACGAAGGCTGCCGGCCTTCCCGCCGGCGTGATGGGCAAGATCGGTCTCGCGATTTCACCGGTGAAACCGAATCGGGTCTGGGCGATCATCGAACACGACTCGGGCGGTGTGTATCGCTCGGATGATGCCGGCGCGACGTGGAGTTACATCAATCGCGATCGCAAGCTCCGCCAGCGCGCCTGGTACTACTCGAACATCATCGCTGATCCGAAGGACACGAATGTCGTCTACGCGCTGAACGTCGGCTTCTATCGTTCGAAGGATGGCGGCAGGACGTTTCGCGAACCGCTCAACGTGCCGCACGGCGACAACCACGATCTCTGGATCGCGGCCAATGATCCGAATCGTATGATCGAGGCGAATGACGGCGGCGCGACGGTGAGCACGAACGGCGGCAAGGACTGGACCGACGAAGATTTTCCTACCGCGCAGTTCTACCACGTCGACACCAGCAACGAATACCCGTATCACATCTGCGGCGCGCAGCAGGACAATTCGACGCTGTGCGGGCCAAGTCGTGCGTCGGGGCGCGTGAACATCGCTGACTGGAAGGATGCCGGAGGCGGTGAGTCCGGCTACGTCACTCCGCATCCCACCAAGCCGTGGATCGTCTTCGCGGGCAGCTACGGCGGACTGCTGACCCGGAAGGACATGCGCACCGGATTCGAGCGCAACGTGACCGTCTATCCCGTCAATCCGATGGGATATTCATCAAAGGATATCGCAGTCCGATTCCAGTGGACCTTCCCGATCGTCTTCTCGCGCCACAACGCGAATGTGATGTACGCCGCCGGCTCGAAGCTCTTCCGCTCCACCAACGAAGGCGAAAGCTGGACCGCCGTCTCGCCCGAACTGGCACGCAGTGATCCGGGGACCATGCAGGCATCGGGTGGACCAATCACCAAGGACCAGACGGGCGTTGAGACCTATGCATTGATCTTCGCGTTCGATGAGTCACCGGTGCAGCAGGGCGTTCTCTGGGTCGGCACCGACGATGGTCTGGTGCACGTATCGAAGAACAACGGCGCGTCCTGGGAGAATGTGACGCCGCCCGGCATCGGCGACTTCACACGCATCTCGATCATTGAACCATCCAACTATTCCGCCGGCACAGCGTACGTCGCGGCCAATCGCTACCAGCTCGGCGATAAGCGCCCGCTCATCTACAAGACGACCGACTTTGGCAAGACGTGGACGTCGATCACCAATGGCATCAACGCCGAACATTTCGTGCGTGTGGTGCGCGAAGATCCGGTTCGTCGCGGACTGCTCTTCGCCGGCACTGAGCGCGGTGTCTACGTCTCGTTCGACGACGGCATGAACTGGAGCTCGCTGCGTCGCAACCTGCCGCTCGTGCCGGTGCACGATCTCAAGATCAAGGACAACGATCTGATCGCGGCCACGCACGGGCGCTCCTTCTGGGTGATGGACAACATCAGCGCACTGCGGCAGGTCTCGCCAACCATCGTGTCAACACCGGCGCATCTGTTCAAGCCTGACGACGCATGGCGCAGCGACTGGGGTGGGAGTTTTCTGGCGCAGCTGCTCGGTGGTGCGGGTGGCGGAATCGGAGCCAATCCACCGGGTGGCGCGCTGTTCCAGTACTGGATCAAGGATGCGAATCAAACCGTGAAGTTTGAGTTCCTCGACGCTGCCGGGAAGGTGATCACCGGCTTCACCAGCGATCAGGACCCCGAATCCGCTGCGGATTCCGTGCGCCAGGAAGGAGTAAAAGCCGCCGTGCTCGACTCACTTGTGACGAAGGCCGGACTCGCGCGTGACTCGGCGACGAAACTCGTCACTGCACGATTCGCCAATCCTGCGGCATCGATGGACTTCGACGAGATAGCATCACGGGTTCCGCGACCGGCGCGGGTGCCGAACAAGAAAGGCATCAACACGTTCGGCTGGAACATGCGCTACCCCGACGCGGCGCGATTCGACGGCATGATCATGTGGTCGGGCTCTGTGACCGGACCGATGTCTCCTCCCGGCGCCTACAGCGTCCGCATGACCTCCGGCACCGTTGCGCAGACGTATCCATTCCGGATCCGCCGGGATCCTCGCAGCGACGCCAGTGACGCTGATCTGCAGGCACAGTTCAGCATGCTGGTCGCGATTCGCGACCGGACCACTGACGCGAACCTGGCGGTGCGCACGGTGCGCAACATGCGCTGGCAGGTCGCCGATCGCGCTCCAAAGCTCACCGGTCAACCGGCCACCGAATTTGGGTCGCTCGCGACCGAAATGATGGGCGAGCTTTCGACGTCAGAGAATGAAGTCTACCAGACGAAGAACCAGAGCTCGCAGGATCCGCTCAACTATCCGATCAAGTTGAACAATCAGATCGCCGCATTGGCCGGCACTGTTGGTTCAGGCGAGTATCGACCGACGGTGCAGGCGCAACAGGCGCTCACGATGCTCGGCGGCAAGCTCGATGTGCAACTGGGTTCCATCCGCAAAAGCCTCGACGGCCACCTGCCGCGCATGAACGCGATCCTCAAAGCCGCCGGTCTCCCGGAGCTCACGCCGAGCACCGAGGAGATCAAGAAAGATCGGCCTAAGATCGCGATGTAAGACAGCGCAGCACCAGCACATCACTTCGAGTGGCTTTTGTTCGTTGCGCCGTCGCGTTGAAGCAGTTTGCGAAGGCCGCGGTATCGCGGTGGCGTTCGCTCAACTGCAATAACGCAACGGCGCGACGGCGCAACGTAACGGCGAAACAGTGCTTGTCTTGTGGTTAGTGCGACAAATGCTTTGTCTACTTGTGCTGAGCTGGCTGGTTGCGGAAGAGGGCGGCGTATTGCGCGTAGCCTTCCGCTTCCAGCTTGTCGACCGGAATGAAGCGCATCGACGCTGAATTCATGCAGTAACGAAGACCAGTGGGCTTCGGGCCGTCATCGAACACGTGCCCCAAGTGCGAGTCGGCGCTGGCACTCCGCACTTCAGTGCGCGACATCAGAAACTGACGATCGGTTTTCGTCTTCACGTTGGTCGGCTCGAGCGGCTTGGTGAAGCTTGGCCAGCCCGTGCCCGACTCGAACTTGTCGAGTGAACTGAAGAGCGGCTCGCCCGACACCACATCGACGTAGATGCCGGCTT
>JANMWU010000170.1:0-1820 GCA_031380785.1 Gemmatimonadaceae bacterium | reverse complement strand
CTTTGGGAGTGGGACGCATTTCGTCCGCACATTTGACACCGGCGAGGGCTAGCCCATTCCATGGTCAACTTGCAAAGCCGTGCAGCGCGACCGATGCTGCCCAGGTCACGGCTTCGTTTTCCATCCCACCCAAGGAGTGTTTCGATGCGTTTGCCCCGCATGTTTTTCGGTGCGTGTCTACCACTGCTGATCGCTGTTGCCACGCCATCGCGCGTCGCCGCGCAGGACACGACGAAACGGGCCACCGAGCAGCCGAAGCTGAAGCGCCGGCCGAACGTGATTTCGGAGGAGGAGATCGCGGCTCTCGGTGGATCACTGCAGACCGCGCTTGGCATCGTGCAACGCCTGCGGCCGGCGATGCTTCGCACGCGTGCCAGCTCAACCTCGACCGAGTCCGGCGGAACGAGCAGCATGGATGCGGTGTCGGGCGAGGTTCAGGTGTATCTCGACAACCAGAAGATGGGCGGTTTGAGCGCGCTGGGTGACATCACGCTGGCGCAGATCCGCGAGATCAGGTATCTGAATTCGAGTGACGCGACGACGCTGTTCGGAACCGGCAATACTGCGGGGGCGATTCAGATTATCGGGAAGCGGTGATTTACCTGCCGGATCAAGGAGTCAGAGATCTGGATCAAGGGGTCAGAGATCTTGATCGGATCAAGATCTCTGACCCCTTGAAACGAATCAAAACAGCGCTGATCAAGAGCTCTGTCCCCTTGATCGGCTCAGCCGACGTCCAGCAGCAGCGCGCCAACTGGCCTCTGATTGAACCGCCGCGTCACCAGCGCGGCCATTGCGAGCGTCAACACCGACAGCGCAAGCGCGGTGATCGCCACCAGCCGCGCGTCGTACTGCGGTGCGCCGGCAATCACGCGCGGCAACACATCCCACGCCATCAGCCCCAGCCAGGCGCCGAACGCCGATCCGCCCGCCGCGACCAGCGTCGCGCGGCCAAGCACGAGTTTGTGCAGATCGAATCGGCGCGCGCCAACCGCGCGACGAAGCCCAAGTTCGCGCTTCTGCGACTCGAGCCAGAGCGTCAGCATCACCAGCAAGCCACCGATCGCAATCAGCGCGGTAACGACTCCCATCGCGATCAACAGATTGGTGAACCACGCGAACACCTTCTGTTCGACGCGCGCACGTTCTGCCAATGAAGTCGCAGGACTCGTCGTCGTGCCAATGCTCGCCAGCGCGTCGCGCGGAATCGTGCGTCCACGCGTGCCGATCTCGATCAGCGCGACGGGATGCTGCAGCACGCTGACATACACCGCGTACGGCGGCAGCATCACCGCGCCGAGTGCGCTGGACTTTGTATCCTCAACCACGCCGACAATTTCGAACCACTGGTTGTTGAGCACCGCGAGTTTGATGCGCTTGCCAATTGCATCACCACCCTGATACAAATCACGCGCAAGTCTCGCGTTCACGACGGCGACGAGCGGCGAATCCCATCGGTCGCGGTCACCGAGCGACCGACCCTTCAGCACATGCAATCCGGCGATCGCAAACGAGTCGCCACTCACGGCGGCGTGCATCGCCGTTTCCGATCGCGCGCGCACCGGCATGGCACCGAGAAAACATCGGCCGCAATCGGAGATCACGTCCGCCATCGCGCCGAATCCGCGATGCAATCCGTTGGAGCCAAGACTGACCAGCGCGCCCGGTGCGCTGATGCGCTGGCGGTCGAGAAAGGCCGCAAAGCGTTGCGCGCGCGCGAGGCGTGAAGGCTCGTCGGACTGCAGCTCCTGCACCATCGTTGTGCTCTGCGCAACATTCGTGTCGCGCGGCGGAAGCTGCATCGCGCTGCGCACGGTGAG
>JANMWU010000141.1:0-20623 GCA_031380785.1 Gemmatimonadaceae bacterium | reverse complement strand
CATGATTTCCGCGAAGTGCCGCATCCGAGCCAGTTCGGCGACGTCGATATGCGAGGCGTACTCGCTGCACTCAAGCGCAACGGGTACAGCGGTCCAATGCGACCCGATCACGGCCGCATGATCTGGGATGAAGACGGCCGCGCCGGCTATGGGTTGTTCGATCGCGCGCTGGGCGCGACATATCTCCAGGGTGTGTGGGAAGGCATCGAGGTAACGTCATGAACGCGCCCTCGGAGGCGAACGCCGCGATCGGTCGTGCGCAGCTGCTGCCGGTGCTCGTGATCGAGGACGCACTTCAGATCGTCGCTGTTGCCGACGCACTGCGCGACGGCGGCGTACCGGTGGTCGAGATTACCTGCCGTACGTCCGCCGCACTCGACGCGATCCGACGGCTCCGCGCTGAACGACCTGACATGCTTGTTGGCGCCGGCACCGTGCTGACGACCGTGCAGCTCCAAGCCGTGCTCGATGCCGGCGCGCAATTCGTTGTGTCGCCGGCGCTCAATCCGGACGTTGTGCGGTCCTGTCAGGCGCGCGACGTTGCTGTCTATCCGGGCGTTGCCACAGCCACCGAAATCGACGCCGCACTGCGACTCGATCTTCGCATTCTAAAGCTCTTCCCGGCCGAAGTGATTGGCGGCACCGCCATGATTGACGCCATGGGTGCCGTCTTCCCCGACGTTCGCTTCATTCCCACCGGCGGATTGCGGCGCGAACATCTGCAACGCTATGCCGGCACCGGACGTGTGCTTGCATGCGGCGGCGGCTGGATGGTGCGGCCGGAATGGATTCGCGACGGCCAGTTCGATCGCGTGCGCACTGAAGTGATCGCGTCGCTGGCTGAACTCTCTTCGCGTGCTGTTCAATGAACACATCAAATGTCACGCCGTGCGTAGCCGCGTTCGGCGAAATTCTGCTCCGGCTCAAGGCGCCGGGCCATGAGCGCTTGCTGCAGTCAGCGCAGCTGGAGGCAATCATCGCCGGTGCTGAAGCAAACGTGTTGTCAGCGCTGGCGGGCGATTCAATTGTGGCCCGCATGATCTCGATTCTTCCAGTTGGTGCGCTGGGTGACGCCGCTATCGGTGAACTGCGGCGCCATGGAGTGGATACGACTCGCATCATCCGCCGCGACGGCCGCCTGGGCATTTACTATCTCGAGGCTGGCGCCGGTCAGCGGCCCAGTCGTGTGCTGTATGATCGCGCACAATCGGCGTTTGCAGCCGCGCCACAGGACCTGATCGACTGGCAGGCAGCGCTCGATGGTGTGACGTGGCTGCATCTGTCCGGGATCACACCGGCCTTGAACGAGACGACAGCCGCGATGACGGTTGATGCGGCGCGCACCGCGAATAAACTCGGCATCACCGTGAGCTGTGACTACAACCATCGCGCGTCGCTCTGGAGCAACACGCGACCGCCGGCGCCGGTGATGCGGACGTTGATGCCGTTTGTGCAGATCGGCATCGCCGGAACATCGGACTGTCAGGTCATGCTCGGCATCGACGAGCCGGATCGCGCGAGTGATGATGACGACGGGAGTGTGTCGCGCGCGGTGGCCGAACGCACGCTGGCGGCATTTCCGTCACTCCAGATGCAGGTGATCACGCGTCGCGACGGTGACAGTGCCGGTCGCTATGGTTGGTCGGCGTGCGCAATGGACGGTTCCGGCTTCCACGTCAGTCGTCGCTACCAGATTGACGACGTGGTCGACCGCGTCGGATCCGGTGACGCGTTCTCGGCGGGGCTGCTCTACGCGCTCATCTCCGGACGCAGCAACGCAGATGCGCTGGAGTTCGCGACCGCCGCGTCGTGCCTCAAGCACACGATCCCCGGCGATGTGAATCGCGTTTCTGCAGCGGAAGTCGACGCGCTGCTGGCGGGGCACGGTGGCGGACGGATCGTGCGTTAGCGTCGGTGATTCGCCGTGCGGCGAGCATCTGCGCGAATCTGAGATGCCCCGCGCGCTGCGGCGCGCCGGTTACATCGGGGCGTCAAAAGCGGTAACTGACGCCGTCGGCTTGGCCGCACGCCACAGGCCACTAGAATTCCGCGCATGACAACCCTGCCGCTTTTGCCGGAAGCCGCCTCGAGTGCTGCCGCGCCGTGGACGATCGATGACGCCCGTGCCCTCTACAACGTGGAAGGGTGGGGCAGCGGCTACTTCGACATCAATGCCAGAGGACATGTTGTTGTCCGTCCCGATCGCGAACATCCGGATCGTGAAGTCGATCTGTTCGAGCTCGCACAGGATCTCGAAGCGCAGGGCGTCGCCATGCCGGTGCTGCTGCGTTTCTCCGATCTGCTGCGCTCACGCGTGCATCAGCTCAGCGAAGAATTCGAGGCGGCGATCAAGGAGTACGGATACACCGGCAAGTACACGCCCGTGTTTCCGATCAAGGTGAATCAGCAGCGTCATGTCGTCGAGGAGATCCACGAGTTCGGGCAGCCATACGGTGTCGGTCTCGAATGCGGGTCGAAGCCGGAGCTGCAGGCAGTCATTGCGCTGACCGACAAGACCGATCACCTGATCGTCTGCAACGGCTACAAGGACCACGAGTTCATGCGGCTGGCACTCATCAGCCAGAAGCTCGGACATCGCGTGTTCATCGTGCTCGAGCAGCTCTCGGAACTCGACGTGCTGCTGGAAGTCGCCGATGAGCTGGGCGTCGTGCCGACCGCTGGCGTTCGCATCAAACTCGCCTCGGCAGGCTTCGGTCGCTGGGCACAGAGCGGCGGCGAAAAGAGCAAGTTCGGACTCAACGTGGCGCAGCTGGTCAAGCTCATCGATCGACTGAAATCGCTGGGCCGGCTCGATATTCTCAAGCTGATTCACTTCCATCTCGGCAGCCAGATCCCCGACATCCGCTACATCAAGGCGGGCTTGCAGGAAGTGGCACGCTTTTACACCGAACTGCGTCGCATGGGCGTTGATGTGACGTACGTGGACGTCGGCGGTGGACTTGGTGTCGACTACGACGGCACCAACTCGACGGCCGAGGCCAGCGTCAACTACACGCCGCAGGAGTATGCCAACGACGTAGTGTACACGATGGCTGAGACCTGTCGTGAGCACGAGCTGCCGATGCCCAACATCATCAGCGAAAGTGGTCGCGCGCTGACCGCGCATCACGCGATGTTGCTGCTGAAGGTGATCGATGTCGAGACCAACACGGTCCCGATGCTGCCGTCGCTGACAGACGACGATCACACGCTTCTGCACGAAATGCTGGAGGACTGGGTTACGGTGCATTCGGGCGAATCGCTCAAGGCGCGCAAGGTGCGCGAAATCGCGCATGACGCCAGCTTCGACAAGGAACGCGCGCGGCAGTATTTCTCAGCCGATGCACTCGATCTGCGGTCGCTGGCGATTGCCGAGCAGCTGCATCTGGGCATCATGAACGGCCTTCAGCGACTGGTGCGCGACGACCCGGACGAGTTCGAAGACATTCTGGAAGAGGTGGAGTCCGCACTCACCGATCGCTACTTCTGCAACTTTTCACTCTTCCAGTCGCTGCCCGACCACTGGGCCATCGACCAGCTGTTTCCTGTGATGCCGGTGCATCGACTCGATGAACGGCCGGACCGCATGGGAACCCTGCAGGACGTGACCTGCGACTCCGATGGCAAGATTGACCACTTTGTTGGCGACCGGAACGGCCGCCCGAGCCTCGAGCTGCACGTGCCGAAAGACGATGACGACTACGTCCTCGGAATATTCCTCACCGGCGCCTATCAGGAAATTCTCGGTGACCTGCACAACCTGTTCGGTGACACCAACGCCGTGCACGTCAAGTTGGCCGAAGATGGCCGCTACGTGGTCAGCGACATCGTGCACGGTGATACGGTGACCGAAGTTCTGAACTACGTGCAATTCCACGCCCCGACACTTCTCGCGACCTTCCGCCGTAAGGTTCAGAACGCGAGCGGCATTACACGCAGTGAAGCGAACACTTTCATCGCCGACTATGTCGCCGGACTGGAAGGTTACACTTATCTCGAAGGCGAGGCGGCACGATGACTGATCCGGTGCTCGGCGAGACTCCATCCAGTGTGGCACCGCCGAAATCGGCGGCGTGGGAAGACGTCCTCGATATCTTCTACGCGCCGCGACAGGTGTTCGAGCGACGACGTGACGGGAAGTACCTGATACCGATTCTTGTCCTGTGCCTGATCTCGATGCTGATCTTTGTGCTCTCGGCACAGATCAATGAAGCGCTGCAGGATGCGGAATTTGCGCGTGTGATCCGGCAGAACAGCATGACCGCCGAACAGGCGGCCGGCGCCAAGGCGATGGGAAAGAAGTTTGCTGCGCTCGCCATCTATCTCATCCCCTTTTTCGTTGCGATCGGCTCGTGGGTCAGCGGCCTGATCATCCTGTTGCTCGGCAACGCGATGGGTGGAAAGCTGAACTTTGCGCAGGCCACTACGATCGCTGTATTCGGTGCGATGCCGGAGCTGCTCGGCAGGATCCTGATGGGTGTGCAGGGCATGTTCCTCGATACTGCGAGCATTGTGCACCGCTATTCGTTCAGCATCTCGGCCGCGCGATTCCTGCCGGGCGATGCGAACAACTGGGCGCTCAAGGCCTGCTCACTGCTCGATCCGTTCGTGATATGGGGTCTGTTCCTCGTCGGATTCGGCGCATACATCATCGGCAAAATGGAGAAGGAAAAGGCGGCAGTTCTGGCTGTGGTGGTGGCGCTGGTCGGAGCAGCGCTCTTCCGCTGACCGTCGCACAGCAACAGAAACAACGATCCCCCGCCGGCGCCGTGCCAGCGGGGGATCATTGTTTCTGGTGGATTAACGACTACTTCGCTGCCGCGGCGAAACGCTCGCCTACTCTCGCCCAGTTGATCGTGTTGAACCACGCGTCGAGATAGTCGGGACGCTTGTTCTGATACTTGAGATAGTACGCATGCTCCCAGACATCGACGCCCAGAAGAATGTCAGCCGGCCGACCACCATCCATGATCGGATTATCCTGGTTCGGCGAGCTGGAAATCGAAAGCTTGCCACCACTGTGCAGCAGCCACGCCCAGCCGCTGCCGAAACGGCCGACGCCTGCTGCCTTCAGCTGATCGCGGAATGCGCTGTACGTACCGAATGTGCTGGTGAGCAGTGTGCCGAGTGCACCGGTCGGTTCTCCGCCGGCTTTCGGGCCCATGATCTCCCAGAACAGCGAGTGATTCCAGTGACCGCCACCATTATTGCGAACCGCGCCGCGGATCGCCTCCGGCACCTTCGACAGATCAGCCAGCAGTGCGTCGAGCGACATCGACGCCAGCTCCGGCGCCTTGTCGATCGCTGCGTTGAGGTTGGTGACGTACGCCTGATGATGCTTGCCATGATGGATGCCCATCGTTGCCGCATCGATGTGTGGTTCGAGCGCGTCGAGCGCGTAGGGCAGCGCCGGCAGCGAGAATGCCATGTTACCTCCGGAAGTGTCGTTCAAACGTGAGCGGGTCCAGCGCAAAACTAAGCGTCAACGCGCACCTCGCGCGCCGCAGGCGAACCCGTCGGGACGACGCTTCACGCCGTCGCTGAGCCCTTCTTGCGTTCGCGCAGGTAGCTGATCACTCCCGGCATCACCGATAGCAGGATCACGACCAGAATCACCTTCTCGACATGCTGTGCGACGCCCGGAATTGTCCGGCCGAGGCCGTATCCGATCAGTAACATGCTCCAGATCCACAAAAAACTTCCGGAGATGCTGAAGCCGGCGAAGCGCGCGTACGGCATCGAGCCGACTCCCGCCAGCACCGGCGCGAAGGTCCGCACGATCGGCACGAAGCGCGCAATCATGACCGTCTTGCCGCCGTGCTTCTCGTAAAAATCATTTGCTTTCCGGAGATACTTGCGCTTGAAAATCAGACCATCTTCCCGCGTGAAAAGCGCGCTGCCGGTCACACGCCCGATCTGGTAACCTACGGTGTCACCGACAATGGCCGAGGCGATGAGCAGAAAGCCGAGCGACCAGATATGGATGCCGAATTCCGGTCGCGTTGCGCCAAGCAGGCCGGCCGTCACCAGCAATGAGTCGCCGGGCAGAAAGAGGCCCACCAGCAGGCCTGTTTCGCAAAATATGATCACCATCATGCCGACCGTGCCTGCCCAGCGTACCAGCTCGGGAAGGTCGCGCAGACGGGAAAACAGTTCGTGAAGGAGTTCCATGGAATCCTGAATGTGACAAACGCGCCATGTTCGGGGGGCGACCCCGTGCCATGACGCGTCAGAGCAGCGGCGGGACACGATCGACAGCGAAACTACCCGGAAAATTCGCCGGGCTGACCTGTCGGCACAACCGCTCAGCCCAGTAATGTCACCGTCGGCCCTCAATCGCTCCCGCATTCGATCCGCATGCACTCGCCCCTGCCGCACACGATCGTTGTTGTTTCGCACACGCACTGGGACCGTGAGTGGTACCACCCACTCGGTCGCATGCGCGCGCGCCTCGTGCGGATGATCGACGAGCTGCTCGATGGGCCGGACGGCCTGCCGTTTCTGCTCGACGGACAGGCGATCGTGCTCGACGACTATCTCGACGTCCGGCCTGAACGGGCGACAGCATTGCGTGCGGCGTTGTCGTACCGCGCACTCGAGGCCGGACCGTGGTACGTTCTGTCGGACATGCTGATTCCTGGTGGCGAAGCGCTGGTGCGCAATCTGCTCGAGGGAACGCGCACGGTGCGTGATCACGGTGGAACGCCGCCGGATGTGCTGTACTCGCCCGACGCATTCGGTCACTCGGCGGCCGGCCCTGTTCTGGCGGAAGGATTCGGTCTGCGCGTCGCAGTCGTCTGGCGTGGCTTCGGCACGCTCATCTGGGACAACACCACACTTGTGCGGTGGACGCACGCCAGCGGCGCCACGGTGCTGATGTATCATTTGGCGCAGGGTGGATACGAAATCGGAGCCTCGCTGCCGGTTGATCCGCTGGCTGCCACCGAGCGATGGCAGTCCATGCGCGACGCGGTGCGCGGCACCAATCCCGCCCGCGTGGCGCTGCTACCGAACGGCGCCGATCACCACGCCCGCCAGCCACATCGCGCGGATGCGATTGCGGCACTCAGAGCAGTCGCCGCACCTGACACTGTGGTCTGCGATTCGCTGCGTGGATTTGCCGAGCGACTGGTGACCGCAGTGAAGCAACTGGACGCGACCAGCTTGCGCGTTGTTCAAGGTGAGCTGCGCGATTCCGCCGGTTGGACGTGGTGTCTGCAAGGCACGTTTGGTACGCGGGCGCATCAGAAGCGCACGAATGCGCAGGTGGAACGGTTGCTGGTGCGTGAAGTTGAACCGTGGCTCGCGCTTGCGTGGTACGCCTTGCAGTACGATGAGCCGGCACTGCGCACCGCCTGGAAAACGCTGCTCGCGACCCATCCCCATGACACGCTGTGCGGCTGCGGCGTCGATGCGGTGGCCCTGGCCGCCGATCAGCGCTGGGCCGACGCGCGCGTGCAAGCGATTGGCCTGCGCGACGATGCGCTGCGTGTGCTGACCGCATGTGACGCCGCCGATCAGCGTGAGCGCGAGTCGGAATGGAAGTCAACGCTGATTGTGCGCAACCCAGTCGCCCGTGCACGAGGCGGCGTGCTTCGTATGCGCCTTCTGGACGATGTTGTCCCGGATCCAGTCGGGCCGCGCAGTTGGAAGGCAGAAAAGAATCCGACGCCACACGCAACGGGTCCGGCCGGCTGGAGCGCCGCCGCGTCGATGCAGCAGACTTCGCAGTCGAGCGCGTTCGATCGCGTGGAATCACCGCTGCATTATCCGCGTAACGCCGTCGTGCGAGTCACCGAGGCGCTGGGTTGGATTGACACGGTTCCTGGCTACGCGGTTCGGCCGGTGTCGCTCGGGCGGTTCGACGCGCTGGTCATGCCAGTGCCCGATGCGGCGCGCATTCACGCAACAGCATCGTCACTCACTGGCCCCGCGTGGAACATCGCAGCGTCAACTACTGGTGTTCTGGCAACGCATACATCGACCGGCGTTACGCTCGCACCACTTGGCTGGCTCGAAAGCGTCACTGACGCGGGCGACACCTACACGCCGTCGTTCCGCGGCGAACCGTTGACCGCACAATGGTCCGCACCGCGAACGGAGCACGCGGGTCCGCTGCACGCTTCATTGTCAGTGTCAGCCGCGCTCGAGCGCCCGCGCGATGCGGTACGCTCAGCAAGTGATCTGTCCGCGAACCCACCACCAGACAGCGACATGGTGACGGTGGCCGCTGTCGCATCGCTCGGCCTCACCGCGGGTTCGGAGCTGATCGAAATCACCGTGCGCGGCGAGAACACCGCTGGCGATCACAGGCTGCGATGGGTGATGCAGCTCCCACCTCAGCTTCATAGTCTGCACCACATCATTGCCGACGCAGCATTTGGCGCGGTAGCACGCAGCCACCCCCTAAGCATCGCCCACGTCTGGCCGGCCGAGCTTCGTATCGGCACCGCGCCGCTGCATCGGTGGCTCTATCTCGAAGGAGAGTCGTACGGATTGGGCATCATCAGTGATGGACTTGCCGAGTACGAATATCTTGGCGACTGCGTGATGATCACGTTGCTGCGCGCAACCGGTGAGCTGTCGCGTCGCGATATCCCCGAGCGCCCTGGCCACGCGGGATGGCCCGAGGCGACGCCACTGGCGCAGTCGCGCGGACCGTTTGAGGCGAAATTCGCGCTCATGATGCTTCCGAAGAATCGCGATGCTGCCATCGCGCAACTTGAAGCGGCTGCCGACGACTTCCTGCTGCCATTGACCGCCGACACATGGCGCGGCGTCGCGACGGAGCTCTCGACGTTCGCGGGTCTCACGCTCGAGGGCGACGGCCTCTCATTCAGCGCCGCCAAACGCAGCGAGAACGGTCAGTGGCTCGTGCTGCGTTGCGTCAATCAGCGATCAGCGAGCGTCGACGGCGTCTGGCATCTGCCTCGCGCCGTTGCTGAAGCCCGCCTCTCGCAACTCGACGAAACGCCTGGCGATCCAATCCCTTTCGACCGTACGCAGATTCGCTTCACCGCGCTGCCCTTTGCCGTTGTGACGTTGCTGGTGCGCTAAAACACGGCGCAGCAAGAAGGTGCAGTCCGAAACTGCTTTGACGCAAAGCCGCAAAGAAACGGCATCGCGGTCAGTGCGCGCTGTGAGCTCCTCGCGCAGGTGCACTTGAATTTTTTTGAGAAACAGCAACCTCGCACCGCAGTTACAAAAAATCCTTGGCTCGCCTGCGCGCCACTTCCCCGGATTGCGCCGCAGAACGCTTTGCGGCTTTGCGGCTTTGCGTCAAGCAGTTCAGCCGAAGCGCGTTGCGTCGCTGCGCCGTTGCGCCGTTGCGTTCAGCGGTTCGCGGTTCACCAGGTCATCCGGCCAGCGGATACCATCAGGCTACAGCCACGTCCGGAGTCCGCAGCGATCGCGCGACTGACGTCAGCCGCATCAGAAAACCAGTCGCCGAGGCAGCCTGCAACAGCAGCGCCGGGATCAGCATCCCCGGTACAAGGATCAGCAACCGACTCAATCCATACGTGATCGCGAATCCGCGTGCCACGCCGCGCGGCGGAGCTACATGGTGTACGCGGATTGCTGCCGTCGCTGCGTCCCAGACGCCGCGCAGTACTGCGAAGCTCGCGAGCGCTCCGAAAACAGGGATCGCCAGCACCCACAGCCCCAGCGGATTGCACATCCGTTCTGGCCCCGGAATCGCCATCGCCAGGCGCCGCAGAGCCAGACAGAAACACCCTTGCGCCAGCATGTACACGACGACAAACGCCAGCGCGGCGGCGTTGAACGTGGCGTTCCACGGCAGCAGTGAAACAACAAAGGTCCAGGCGCTCGCGATCATGACGTGAACGGTAGCACTGGGAACTCCTCGAAGGTCAGTCCGGAGTTCTGCCGGCCGCGCGCTCCTGCGCCCAGTCGCCAATCAGCGTTGCGGCCGTCACGGTGATGACCACCGCGAGCCCCGGCGCCAGTGCAATCCATGGTGCCGTGACCAGATGCTCGCGACCGCCTGCGATCATGTTACCCCAGCTTGGCGACGGTGGTTGTACGCCAAGTCCAAGAAAACTGAGGCCGCTTTCCAGCAGGATCGCGTTCCCGATACCCAGTGTCGTCGCCACCAGTGCCGGCGCAATCGCGTTCGGGATGACGTGTCGCCCGAGCGTCCGTGATGATGACGCGCCGAGCGCTTTGGCCGCCGCGACGAAATCGCGCTCCGTCAGTCCCAGCACCTCCGCGCGTACCAGTCGCGCCACGCCCATCCAGCCCGTCAGCGCCAGCACGGTGACCAGCGTCGGAATTCCCGGGCGCCACAGCGCCGCGCACGCCAGCAGCAGTACCAGTCTCGGAATGGCCTGCAGCGTGTCTGACGCCGCCGTGATCACGATGTCTATCCATCCCGGTTGCCAACCCGCCAAGGCGCCCAGTGCGGCGCCGACAACGCCACTGAGGACGGCGCCTGCAAGGCCGACCAGCAGTGACAGGCGACCGGCGAGCAGCAGCCTGGCCAACACATCGCGGCCGAACGCATCGGTGCCGAACAGGTGCCACGAGCCCGCGGCATCGACGCTCAACGGCGATCGGAATCGTTGGGCCAGAACGTCGCCAATCGCGCTCGGATCGCGCTGCAACATCGGCCCGATCACACACGCGAGCACCAGCGCCGCCAGTGTGAATGACGCGAACCTGACACGCGTCGGCAGCTCAGCCATCAGGCGCTCCGCCGGCGTGGATCAAGCCGCGGCAGCATCAGGTCGGTGATCAGATTCGTCACAATCACCACGGTCGCGTACAACAGCGTGACCGCCAGAATCACCGGATGATCGCGCTGCGCCACGGCGCCCAGCAGCAGCTTGCCCATGCCCGGCCAGGCGAACACCCCTTCAACAAACACTGAGCCTGCAACGATTCCCGGAACCGAGAGCGCGATCAGCGCCGCCACCGACGGCCACGCCACTCGCACCACGTGGCGTGACCACGCGGCATCACGAGTCACACCTTTCGCGATCGCCGTGCGCCGATAGTCTCCACGCGCCGCTTCGACGATCGCCGAGCGTGCGAATCGCGCCACACCGGCGGCTCCCGTGATCGCCAGCACCAGCACTGGCAGCACCGCGTGCCGAACTACATCCAGCGGAGCCGCGCCGACATCCAGCACGCCCGGATCGCGCAGCGCAAACGCCGGCAGTCGCAGTGCCGGTGGAACGCCCAACGCCGCCGCGCCAACCGTGACCATCGCGACGAATGCCAGCGATAACCAGAAAGTCGGCGCGGAATACGCAGTCGTGCAAAGCACTGTAAGCGCTGTATCCACGCGCGATCCCGCGCGTCGCGCCTGCGCGCTGCCAATCGCAACGCCGACCAGCGCCGTGAAAAAAAGCGACACCGCACCCAATCCGAGTGACACCGGCAGCGCTGTCCCGATCAATTCGGCAACGGGGCGGCCCGTCGCGAGACTGGTTCCGAGATCGCCGCGCGCGATATTCCCAAGCCATTGCAGATACTGTTCCGCCAGAGGAGCATCGAGGCCCAGTTCGGCGCGCAGTCGCGCCAGCGTTGCCGCGTCCGCCTCCGGTGGCAGCAACAACAGCGCCGCATCTCCCGGAGCCGCGTGCACCAGCACAAACGTCAACGTGCAGACCAGCCAGAGCAGGACGAGCGCGATGCCGGAGCGGCGGAGCAGGTGAGCCACAACTCAATGATCGCCCGTGTGCGGTGCATCGCCAACCAGCTGGCACTCGGCTGCATGCTTGCCGGCTGCGCCGGTTCGCCGCGATCGCCGGACACGATCGTGATCGCATCCGGCACCGATCTCGAAGGGATGCAGCCACTCACTACCGTGCATCCGCTCTCGCGGCAGGTGCAGCGATACCTGGTGTTCACGCCGATGGTACGACTCTCCGCCGCACTCACTCCTGAACCGTGGGCGGCGTCGTCATGGTCGTGGAATCACGACCGGACGCTGCTGACGTTCGTGATCGACACCAGCCTGCGATGGCATGACAACGCCACGGTATCGGCGCACGACGCACGCTTTACCCTCGCGCTGGCCCGCGACTCGAGCACGGGATACTGGCGTCGCGGCGACCTCACTTCAATGGACAGCGTGTCTGTGCGCGGCGCCGACACACTTGCCGTGCATTTCTCCCGTCCGCAGGCTGATGTACCGCTGGTTCTTGCCGAGTTGCCACTCGTCCCGGAACATGTGCTGAGTGATGTTCCGCGAAACGCGCTGCGCAAGCACTCTTTCACGTTCGCGCCGATCGGATCGGGCCCGTATCGCGTCGTGTCACGCGAAGCGGGCCGACGCTGGATCTTCGAGCGCGTTCCATCATTCCCGGCGCGGATGGGTGGCGTTGCATCGACACGCACCCTCGTCGTGGCGGTTATTGACGAAGCCACCACCAAGGTCGCTGGTCTCGTCAGCGGCGCACTCGACATCGCCGGTGTGAATCCCATGACCGCCGCGCTGGTAAAGCGCGATCCGACGCTGCGCGTGCTCGACTACCCGACGTTCTTCACCAACTGGCTCATCTTCAACCCGCTCTGCGACGCGGTACGCGATGTGCGCGTGCGGCGCGCGATTTCGCTGGGTGTCGACCGGCTGCGCATCGTGCAGGCCGGCATTGGTGGCTATGGTGTGCCCAGTGCTTCGTACACCGCCGACGCCGCCCGTGACACCACGCCAGCTGATGCGCCGCGCGCCGACTCGCTGCTCGAGGCAGCCGGCTGGACTCGTCTCGGTTCTGAGTTTCGCGCGCGAAAAGGTAAACCGCTCGTGATCGAAATGCTCACCGTCGGAACCGGCGACAATCCGGTCGAGCAGCTGCTCCAGGCTGACCTGCGCGCGCGTGGAATCGATCTGCGCATCGCGACACGTGATATGGGCGCGCTGCTCAGTGCCGCGCGCGCGACGTCCGGCTCCTGGTGCGCCATCTACACCGGCGTCGGCGGCGATCCATCGCGCAGTCAGCTCGCGTCCCTCTTCGATCCGGCGTTGCGCGGTGGTGCGCTGGACCTCGGCGCAAACCGTCCCGCGAATCTCGTCCCGGCATTCGCACGGCTGCGCTCGGGTGTCGACAGTGCCTCGCAAAACGCGGCGTGGCGCGATGTGTTCACGATCATCGCAGACAGCGTGCCCGCCACGCCGATCTTTCACTCACGCGGTGTGCAGGGATTGACGCAAAGGCTGCAGCATGTGACGATCGACCTCCGGGGAGAACTGTTCTCCGCCGCCCAGTGGTCGCTGACGCCGGTGCAGAAGTGACACTGTTTCTCTCGCTCGAGGCGCTCGGGCGTCGGAAGACACAGCTTCGCGATCCAGCCGCGATCGGCGGTCTCGCCTCGTCGCTTCAGCGTGAACTGCACGATGCACTCGATGTACCGGTGCCGGACGGCAAGTCCCGCCTGACGCGCAACGCCGGCCGATGCGTGCGCTGCGCTGTGCTGCTGACATTCGATCCACGCAGTCCATACGCGCACACCTGTCCGTCGTGCGGAACGGTGTACACCGATCAGGTCCATCACGAATGGTGGCTGATGAACGGCCATCTCTGGACCGCCGAGCAATGCACCCGTGCCGCGGTCCTCGCGTACCTGCTCGACGATGCTCGCGCCGGCGCCCGTGCCGATGAGATCCTCGCCACCTACACCGCGCGCTATCTCACCTGGCCGAACCGCGACAACGCGCTCGGCCCCACGCGACCGTTTTTCAGCACCTATCTCGAATCGATCTGGCTGCTGCACCTCGCGACGGCGCTGGACCTTCGCATCGCCGCTGGCGACGGAACGCGTTCTACGCATTCGGAAGCGATCGATCGGATCATCGCGCCGAGTGCGGCCTTGATTGCCGGTTTCGACGAAGGCCGCAGCAATCGGCAGGTCTGGCACGCGGCGGCGTTGCTCGCCGCATCGAAATTGCTCGGCGACAGCGCGATGCAGAAGCGGGCTGCCGAATCGCTTGTCACGCTGCTGCGCACGGGACTGCACAGCGACGGCAGCTGGTACGAGGGCGAGAACTACCACCTCTTCGCGCATCGCGGACTGCTGAGCGGCGTCACGCTTGCCGAGCGGGCGGGCATCGAATTGCCGGCCGACCTGATCAATCGCTTCGAAACCGGATTTGCCGCCCCGTTTCGCACCATGCTGCCGGACGGCACGTTTCCGGCGCGCCGCGATAGTCAGTATGGAGTCGCGTTACGCCAATATCGCACCGCCGACTGGGCCGAGTGCGGCGTTGCGCGTCGCGACTCACCAGAGCTTCGAGCGGCGCTCTCGTCGCTGTATGCCACATGGCCCGCGGACGGCGATACGCATCGCTGGAGTTCGTCCGCCGACGCGGAGCGCAATCATCCCGGCGTTCGACTCAGGCGTTCCGATTGCAGCTGGCGCGCGCTACTATTTGCGCGGATCGATCTGCCGGAACTGACCGACGCCACGCCGCATTCCGAGTTGCTGGAAGGGCAGGGACTCGCGGTCTTTCGTCGCAACGCCGGAAAATTCTGGGTCGGACTTGACTACGGCGATCCGGGCGATGGTCACGGGCATCCTGATCGCCTGAACCTCGTCATCGCGACGCAGAATTCCCGTTGGCTGGACGACGTTGGCACCGGCAGCTATACGTCGCCGACCCTGAATTGGTATCGGAGTTCGATGGCGCACAATGCGCCGATGGTGAATGGGCGCGATCAGGGCGAGGCCCGCGGGATGTTGCTTGCATACGACGAGCGACGTGACGCGGGGTGGGTGTCGGCGGAGTTCGTTGATCCAGCAAGCAGGGTGAGGTTCGTGCGCACTGTGGTCGTCATGGCCGATCACGTTGTTGACGAGATCATTTGGAGTTCGGAGATGGATGTCACAGTTGATATTCCGATGCAGGCGCAGTTGCATGGACTGGGAAATTTCAGCTGGAAACCGTTCGTCCCAGGTACCAGTCAGGACATGGCGATGTCAGAGATTCTTGCGGCGCCGGTTTCCGAATGTCGCCTGACACTTCGAGGCCTGCCGTCGCCGGTCGAAGGGAAGGGCAGCAGTGAACTCACCGATTTCGAGTGCGCACTTTTTTCCGGTGAGCCAGCGATGCTTTGGCGCGCCGCGACAATCGGGCCTCCCGCGGGCCGGCCCAGTGCATTGGTCGCGCTGCGGCAAACGGGAACGACTGGTCGAAGCGTCCGGGTCTTCGCGGCGTCTGGAACTCTCGGCGACACAATCGTCACGCACGATGCGGTTCACGTCGCGATAACCGACACCGGTGCGTACGAACACCGCCGCACTGACTCCGGCTGGCGCGTGAAGCGCTCGCGCGACGGTCTCAGTGAGTCATTCGAGCTCGGTGGAGTTCGCGAGATTCTTCCATCACACAAGGCGATGGTTGACGAGAAACCAGCGCAAATGGAGGCAGCGCACTTCCCGGTTGTAGGCGATGCTCCGGACAATTTCGTGATTTCAGCCTCGATGCTCGGCGAGTCGAACTATCGACCAACCGAAGAGTCCTGGCTCGAGGCTGGCGCACCAACCGCGCAGGTCGGCTTCAAGGTTGGCCCACGCGACCCCAAACTGTATTTCTACGCCACTGTCTCGCTTAACCGTCCTCCATTCTTCGCTCCGGCGCGGGCCGAGAACTCGCTCGATAACGAACTCGCCGACGTCAACAGCGATGGTGTGCAATTCCACTGGCGTTCGTTTGTGACCGGCGAATGGAACAGCGTCCTTGCCGTGCCTGATGGCGACGACGTGCGGCTCGCCGTCACGAGCGGCAGCGCCGACGGGATCAGCGCGACGTGGCTTGAAGACGCCATCGGGCGGAGCTACACGATCTGGTTCGAACTGCCGTGGCCCGGACTCGGCACCGTCGTCGAGCATGATTGCATCATCAACGAATGCCCTGCAGACCGCGAACGCCGCCGCGGCCAACTCGTCATGAGCGGTGCCCGAGGCGAATTCGCCTATCTTCGGGGTGCGCGGCAGTCTCCGGAATACGCGCTCCACGTCGTCTTCGACCCCGTTCAGTCGTGAGCCTGCTCCGCAACATCCGTGTCGTCCTTCACGAACCGCAGGACCCGGTGAACATCGGCGGGACCGTGCGCGTGATGAAGAACATGGGGCTCGACGATCTCGTATTGGTCCGGCCGATGCGCTACGACCCCGAGAAACTCGAACGCATCGCGCACAACACCCGCGACCTTGCCGGCCGCATTCGGCATGTCGATGAGCTGCACGACGCGTTGCGTGATTGTGTTGCCGTGTACGCTTTCGCCGGCAAGCACCGCGCAGCGCGCTGGCCGGTGATCACGCCGCGTGCGATGGCTGACGTGGCGCTGCAGCGCGCCGTGGACGGACCGGTGGCGATGCTCTTCGGTCGTGAAGACCACGGTTTGCCGAACGAGGCGCTCGATCAGAGCACCGCCATCGTCTGTATCCCGACCACCGAACACATGTCGCTCAACCTCGCGCAGGCGATCCTCGTCGGCGCCTACGAGCTGCATCTCGCGGCCGGCGACAGCACCCGCATGCCGCCCCAGCGGCGCAAGGAAGGGCCGGCCTCGACCATCGGGAATCGCGAACTCACCGTTCAGCGCATTCATCGCGCGCTCGACCTGCTCGACTTTTTCAAGACGCGCAATCCGGAGCATGTGATGCGCGCCGTGAGGTCGCTGATTTCGCGTGCCGAGCCGGCTACGAGGGAAATGGATCTCGTGAAATCGATGGCAATCGAAGTTGAACGCACGCTCGAACGCGAAACTCGCAAGTCTTTCAAGGCGGCGCTGCACGGCGAGATGTATGAGCCACCATCGTCGGAGATTGCCGGAATTCCTTCAGCCGTGAGCGAGTCGGTTGCGTCAGGCGACGACGAGAGCTCGGCATGACGTCTGACTGGCGCGCGCGCGCCGCCGCCGTCATTCCGGGCGGGTCGTCCACCGGCAGTAAACGCCCTGATGCGATGTTCGGGCCTGGCGTGGCTGGTCCGACACACGTCACCGAAGCCGTCGGCTGCCGCATTCGCACCGCCGATGATGTATGGCTGATTGATCTGACGGCCGCACTCGGCGCGGTATCACTCGGCTACGCGGATCCGGGCGTGACTGAGGCCGTCACGCGAGCCGCACAGCGTGGACCCGCGGCCGGCTTGCCGTACACGGATGAAGTGACGCTCGCCGAGCGACTGCGATTGTTTCTGCCGTGCGCTGAACAGACGCGATTCCTCAAGAGTGGCGCCGAGGCCTGCGCTGCCGCCGTGCGCATCGCGCGGACATACACGGGCCGCGATAAGGTGCTCGGCAGCGGGTACTTTGGATGGCTGGATTGGTGGACAGATGCCGCAGGCGTTCCGGCGCAGGCACACGCCGACTACACGCAGCTCCCGTTTAACGATCGTGAAGCGTGGCGCAATGCGCTTGTCGACGGCGGAGATTCGGTCGCGGCAGTGATGATCGAGCCATTGGTCGAGGTTCTCGCCGATCCTGACTGGCTGCGCGACTTGCGGGAGCACTGCGATCGCGTCGGCGCCGTACTGATTTTCGATGAGGTGAAAACTGCATTCAGGTTGCATCGCGGCGGAGCACAGGCGCTGCTCGGTGTCACACCTGACCTGAGCGCCATCGGCAAGGCAATGGCAAACGGGTATCCGCTCGCGGCGGTCACAGGCCGGACGGGCGTCATGGGTGCGGCCGAACGCACATGGATCTCAAGTACGCTGGCCACTGAGCTGGTCTCGATCGCTGCCTCGCATGCGGTTCTCGACCGTCACGCGAAGTACGACGTCTGCGCACAACTTGTGGCAACAGGCGCTTCGTTGCGCTCTGCAATCGAAACAGCGAGCGCAGATACTGCCTGTCAACTGCGCACCACCGGCCACGATACCATGTTCATCATTCACTGGCCCGACGCGTCAACGCAGGATACCGCGCTGACCGCGCTGCGCACTGCGGGCGTGCTGGCGAAACGCGGCCCGTACCAATTCCCCATGTGTGCCATGCAACCGGCGGACGTCTCCGCTGTCGGCGATGCATTCCGTTGGGCGCTCACCCGCTGAACATGCCACCCACGCATCTCATCGATCCGCACGCGCACTTTCACTGGCACGCCAGCCGCCTCGATTTCGCGCGCTACAACGCGTCACGATTGGGCACCGGCGGCCTGATCGGCATCGAATGGCACGTGGCCTCGATCCTGGGCACCTGGGGTCAGAACTCGCCGACCTACTTTGCCTCGCCGGCTGACGTCACCGCCGGCAACGATGCGATGTACGCCATTGCTGACGCAGAGGCGTCGCGCGTGCGGTCATACGTGCACGTCAATCCGAACCACACCGATCACGCCTTGCACGAGATAGAACGTGGCGTCAATCGCGGCGCGATCGGTGTGAAGCTCAGCGCCAGCCGACGCGCCAACGATCCGCTGCTCGATCCCATCGCAGCCGAAGCCGGACGGCGCGGCCTGCCGATATTGCATCACATCTGGCAGCACCGGCAGCGCGACTGGGGAATGCAGGAAGCCAGCGATGCGTCTGAGCTCGTGCATCTCGCGGCGCGGCATCCGCACACGAACTTCATCCTCGCCCACATCGGCGGCGGCGGCGACTGGGCGCACTCAATTAATTTGCTGCGCGAGGTGCCGAACGTCTTTCCCGATCTCAGCGGAAGCGGCGTGGATCGCGGCATGCTTGACCGATGGCTCGAGACGCTCGGTGCCCAACGCCTGATCTGGGCCGCCGACCTGACGCTGTGTACGGGACTGGCAAAGCTGCGCGCGCTTGAAGTCATCGGCATGCCGCAGGCCGATCTCGACGACATCTGCTGGCGGAACGCGGCCCGCATTTTTCCCGCTCACAGCTTTGTGCACGCGGTGCCCGCATGAGTCCCGCCCGGTTCTCCGCCGATGTGAGCGCGTGGATCGGCCCCTATCCGTTCCGCGAACTGCCGCATCCCGACGCCGCCGTCCTCGTGCGCGTGCTCGAGCGCGAGAACATCGCCCGCGCCTGGGTCGGTGCGCTGCCATCGGCGTGGCACCGCGACCCGAGTCCCTCGAACTCGTGGCTGTACGAACAGCTCGCCGCGCATGTGGGCGTACTGCTGCCGTCGCCGACGGTTCGCCCCGACTGGCCAGATTGGGAGCGCACACTCACCGATGCGGCCGATCGCGGAGCACCATCCGTACGCATCTATCCAATGCAGCTTGGCGTCGGGAGCGCGGCGCCGTTGCTCACGAACCTCGCTACGGCCGCCGGCGAATGTGGCCTGGTGGTGCAACTCACCGTGCGCTTCGAAGACCTCCGCCAGCGCCATCCGCTGGATGGGGCCAGTGATCTGACGGCAGCGCACATCCGCACCGTCGTGCGCGGCGATTCGCGCGTGCGGGTGATCGTCAGCGGAGCTGGCCGCGACCTGATCGAAGAAACACACTGGTCGCTCGCCCCTGACGAGCAGCGGCGCTGTTTCTGGGACTGGGCCTGGGTCTGGGGTCCCCCAGAGGATCACTTTGCGCACCTCGTCGAAACCATCGGCGGCGATCGCTTCGTGTTTGGCGGCTTCTGGCCACTGCGGCTGATTCAGGCACCTGTGGCAACGTTTTCAATGCTGCAATCGTTCTTGCCGGGACTCACGACCTCGACCGCGGAAGAAATCAGCGCGGGGGCGCGTGCCGCGGCGGCCACGTAAGCGGAGCCTCGTCGGGTCCTCGCCGGACTCGTGTCAGTGAGGGTGCTGTCGTAAAAGCAGTTGCAGTAGGACCGGAGTCATGCGCGTTGTGGGTTACGCCGCAACGACTTGCGAGACTTTCCCGGCCGCGCTTTCTTTGTCCTCGTACGTGTCTGACTTTGTGAAAAATTTCACAAGACGGACGGTCTGCAGGGTGTCGGACTTCAACAGGTCTCACCGAATGACGCAGCAGAAAAAGTGGGCAGTAATTCCAGGATTCTGCCTTGTTGCCGCCATTGCGGCCGGCCTGTCTGCCTGGAGCGGCGCCATGGCGCGCGACGCTGACGCGGCTCAGGCGCCTGCTGCGGGTAACAAGTTCGCCTACGCGCAGTTCTCGGGGCCCAGCGGCATCAACCTCGATGGTGTCCGCAACAACACCGAGGCGATGGCGCTGCCGAAGATCACCGGCGACTCCGGGCTCAAGCTCGATCCGAAAAAGGGCGACTGGGCATACTCCGGTGCGAGCTCACCGCAGAACTATTCGCCCGAGCAGCCGGTGCACTTCCCGCACCCGCAGCATGTGCAGAAGCTCGGCATGAACTGCACCTACTGCCACTACTCGCCGGGCAAGGCGCAGGATCCGGGCCTTCCTTCGGTTTCGACCTGCATGGGCTGTCACACGCTCGTCGCCGCGGGCAAGCCTGAGATCAGGAAGCTTGCTGCCTACTATGCGAAGGGACAGCCAGTACCGTGGGTCCGCATGCACAAAGTCCCTGAATACGTCCATTTCCCGCACTCGCGTCACGCAAACGCCGGTGTCACCTGCCAGACCTGTCACGGCGAAGTGCAGAAGATGACGCAGGTCTTTCAGTACTCCTCGCTCAACATGGGCTGGTGTGTGAACTGTCATATTGAGCGCAAGGCTCGCTACGACTGCAGCACCTGCCACTACTAGTCACTACTCGTCACTACTCGTCACTTCGGTTGCTCGCCGC
>JANMWU010000091.1:0-6757 GCA_031380785.1 Gemmatimonadaceae bacterium | reverse complement strand
GTTGGTGAGTGCGAAAACACTCGTATCGATTCTCACGTACGATCGCACCGCCGGGCCGATCGGAGCACGTTGCGCGAGGAGCGGTAACGCGGCGGTCGACAGCGCCATAGCCAGCGCTGCGGCGCGGCGAGATGACGGACTAAAATGCGCAATCATCTCACGAATCCCACATAGCAGGAGGGTGACACAAGCGTCGGTTGGCCAACAGCATTCAGCGCGACTGCCTGATTGCTGCGATCGCAGTGCGGAATGCCTGCAAGAGTATCGCAAACGCCGGCTGCTGCGGATCGATCATTGTGAAATGGCTTGTCGAATCAGACATGACAACCCAGGTGCTGTCGCCCGCCGCACGCGCGCGTTCGCCGTAGGCCGGCATCGATCCCGCTGCCGATCCGAGATCGACCATGCGCCAATCGAGCCCTCCACGTACCAGCGCCTGTGGCACGCCCAGCGGCAGAAAGGCAGAGGGCGACGCCATGCGCCAGCGATCGGGATCAGTAAGTGGTGTACTGGCGAGCAGCTGCTCGATCACGTTTCCGCCACAGATGGTGGTGATACCGGGATTGGCCGCGACCAGGTCGCCGGGTCCGTCGATTGCCACCACCGCTGCAATCTTCAGTGCGCGTTTCGACGGACGCATACCGCTCGCCTTCGACAGCTTCGGTTGCGCTGCAAGCCAGAGCGCGAGATGGGCGCCGGCGGAATGGCCGGTGGCGATCACGCGATTCAGATCGAGATGGTAGCGTGCGGCGAGTTTACCCACCTGCGCCGCTTCCGCTGCGACATCGAGAAAGGTGTTCGGCCAGCCACCGCCCGTTTCATCCGCGCGGCGGTACGAGATGGTCCAGGTGGCGATGCCATTCGCGCGCAACGCTTCGGCCATCGGCCGCATGTATCGGGAATCGGCGTACTTCGTGATCCAGCAACCGCCGTGAATGACGATTGCGACGGGATGCGGTCCGCTTCCGACCGGCACGCGCAACTCGGCCACGAGATCGCGGTCGGCGGTGTGCAAGGTGAGCGTTGTGTCGGGCGGCGGCACTTCGCGCGCCTGCAACATGCCGGCGTTCAGGCGCTGCGCAGTGAGGGATGACGAAACACTGCACGCGAGCGCGAGAAGCCAGATCGGACGTCGGATCATCCGCACAAACTAGCCCCCTGCGTCTGTGTTTCGAGTTGCCGACACGCTCTCGCGGCCGGCAACCACTCCCCCGCGAAATTCAGAACGCTTACCCAGTCGACAGCACCAACTGATTCCCCTCCGAATCCTTGAAGGTCGCTGACGTGCCCCATGACTCGGTGGTGGGTTCCCTGACGAATTCGACGCCGGCCGCCTTGAGTTCGGCGGCGGTCCGATGCACGTCGTCAGTTTCGAACGACAGATTCATGAAGCCACCGATCCACGCCTCCTGGCCCGGTGCGGTGAAGAGCACGACGCCAGTTTCGGCCCGTGGAAAGCGCAACTCGATCCAGCGCATACCTGGGCCCATTGGCGCATCGGTGGCCACTTTGCACCCGAGTTTTTCAGTGTAGAAGGCCAGTGCACGGTCCTGATCGTGGACCGGAATCGAGACGAACTTGACGCGCTTGATCATGGTGACGCCGTCGGTGAGAGATGCGGTCGTGGATGCGTTCGCACACCTTCGCCGCGCGTGCTGTGGCGCGCAAGCCGGGCAACGGATACTATGGCAATGGTTGCCATAGCGAGGTCGCATGTCCGTAGTGCTCGATCCCTACATCGTCGATACGCTCATGCCGGATCTGGTCGGTCACGACCGCCAGCCGTCGGCGTTTCTTGTCTATCTCATGCTGGCCAGGCACACACACGGCATCGAGCGACACCGAGTCACAATGGCGCAGCAGGACATCGCTGAGTCGTGTGGGCTGTCGAAACGCACGGTGCAGGCGGCGCTGACGCATCTGCGGCAGCGCAAGCTGATTGCCGTGACGCAGGCGCACCGAACGAGTGTACCGGAGTACGCGGTACTGCGGCCCTGGCGGCGCGCGTAGACTCGTCGAAGGCCGTCATGAATTTTGCCATGGAAAGCAGCCGCAGCAGCTTGGCGCCGTGGGTGTCCTCCGATGCCACCTCGACTATTCTGGTCGCCACCAGCCACTCAAGCGGTCAGCGCAGCGCAGGAACCGATGGATAGGGTCACTCGGAGTATCGCGAGTCGCCACCGCCTATTCCAGCGCCGCCGCGCACACCGTCTTGCCTCGCTCGGCCGCATCCGCACGCAGACAAAGTGAACGCAATCGCCGTCGGTAGGTGGCCATTGCCCGCCTATCGTGCAGAGCGGCGGCGGCAGCGGCGGCGCCTGCGAGTGCGCGGCGTCGATTCGGCTCACGCTTCAGCGTCGACTCGAAAGCGGTCAGCGCCTCGCTGTTCCGGTGGCGCGCCAGCAGCATCTCGCCAAGCAGTTCGCGTGACGGTGCCAGCGGCCCTGGTGAAACGGCGCTCTTCTCCGTGGCGTCTTCATGGTCGGCCGCAATTCCCATTGTGACGAGTGCTTCGTCGGATTTGCCGCCGGCGAACTGGAGCCATGCGAGTGCCGCAAGCCGCTGAATCTCAACCTGCTCGCGCCAGTATGTTTCGTGCTGCGCTGCGAGCGTATCACGCATGTGCATGAGCTCAGCCAGCGCGAGACTTGCGCGTACGGTATCGCGCGCGCGCGCCGCACCAAGCGCCTGCGCGAAAAGTGTCATAGCGTTCGCTTGCGGATTGGGACCAGGGCGCAGCACGAGCTGAGATGCCGCGGTCCAATTGCCGCGCTCGAGCGCATAGCGCGCTGGAATCGCGGCAATGGCGTAGAAGCCGGCGGCGGGCGGTGCCGCGGTCGTCATGCGCGTCGGATCGAGGCGCTCCGCGATGCCGGGAAGCGCGGACAGAATTCGCTTTGCGTCGCGAAACCGCCCCATCTGCAGATATGCGTACACCAGATAGTCACTGGCGTGGAGTTCTTCCGCAGTCGCGCCTTCGCGATTCGCTGCCGCCGCCGCCGCAACGTTGGCGGAAATCGATTCCTGCCAGGTACCGAGGCGCGTGTAGATGTGCGACGGCATGTGCAGCGCATGCGAGATGTTAGGCGCGATCATTGCATAGCGATGCGCGGCCGCGATGCCGCGCGGAGCCAGCGCAGGTACGTCGTACGCGTGGATGATGTAGTGCGCCAGGCCCGGATGGTCCGGCATCACGGTAAACAGCCTTTCGAGTGTGCGGCCGGCCGCGAGCTGGTCGGCGTAGGTCTTGTCGGTCAGATCCACCGCAGCCGCCTGTGCAAGCGCATGAAATATCAGAGCTTCGGTGTCGGTCGGTGCTGACACAATCAGTGCGGCGAGTGCGTCGCGGTACGCGATAATTCTTTGGCGCTGATCCAGCGAATCAGCGTGCTCGTAGAGTTGAGCGACGGCGTTGATGTAACTGCCTTCACGCGGCGTCGCGGCACCAATGGCCCGAGCCTGCTGCACTGCCGCAATTCCCCGTCGGATCTGCGCCGCTGATTTCGCGCCGGCGGCGAAAGGATTGCCCCATTCGCTGAGTGCGATGCCCCACCACGCGACGGCGCAATGCTGATCCGCATGCAGAACGGTGGTGAAGTGCGCGATCGCGGTGGAAAATGCGAACGAATGGAGTTCAGCGACGGCGGCATCGAACTGCGGCTGGCCGGCAGGAGCACATGAAGTCTGAAAATGCACTGCGCTGATGTGTTGTTGCGCGTGCGCAGGTTGCTGCGCAGGCGCCAGCCTTGCGACGATGTGCGAGAATGCAACCGCAACGAGAATTGCGCGCATCTTTCCTTCCTGGAACTGTAGGCCTGGTGTACCTTGGCGGCACTACAAAGCTGGACTGCTCGCTGGTGGTGCATCCGCGTCGCGGCACAGAGGTCGCGCTTGATTGATCACGCGCGCACTCCACGCATCCGAATCCACACCACATACGCTCCGACGCCCACCGCAATCATCGCCAGCCCCAACCCCGCAAATCCCCACCCACTCGTGGCAAAGATGTACAGCCATCCGGCCAAAGCCACCGCCGACGGCAGCGGATACGCCCACATCCGGAACGGCAGCACAAAATTCCTTCGCTGCCGCAAGCGGTGCAGAGCCGCTATCTGGCCAACAAACTGAATCAGAATGCGCGAGGTCAACAGCGCCGAGATCACATCGCCAAGGGAAAAGAAGGAGCAGAGAATCGACAGGACGCCAAGCACGACGATGGCGACATGCGGAAACGTCCCGGTCGGATGCAGTTTCGCGAATACGGCGAAGAAATCCCCTTCGCTCGCAGCAGCCCAGGCAATCCTGCTGTAGCCAAGCAGGAGCGCAAATACGCTGGCCACTGCCGTCCACATCACCAGCACCGTCACGATTGCTGCCGCGCGCGGTCCGTACAGGCGGTTCATGAAATCGCTCACAATGAATGTACTCTTCATCGCCTCGCGCCACGGAATCACCGCGATCAGACTGAGATTGGTCAGCGCATACATCGTCGCCACTGCCAGTACCGACCAGATGATCGCGCGTGGAATCACCTTCTCCGGCTCCCGGATCTCGCCGGCGACGTAACAGACGTCGAAGTAGCCACTGAAGTCATACATCGCGATCAGCATCGCTGACCCGAGCCCGCTCACGAAGCCGAGATTGAATGTGAACGCGTTCGGTGGAAAGTCGAACACGACCTTCGCATTGAAATGCGTCAGTCCGCTCACGATCACGATCAGCACCGTAAGCAGCATCCCGAGCCACAGCACCACGGTCAACTTGCCGATGCTGCTGATACGACGATACAGTAAGGCGATCACCACCAGCCCAATCGCGACGCTGATCAGGCGTGCGCCCAGTACGCCCATGCCTGGCCAGAAGTATCCCGCGTACTGTGCAAAGCCGATGTAACCGGATGCGATCTCGAGCGGCGCGCTGAGAATGAATTGCCAGATGAACAGAAATGGCAGCACACCGCCCAGCGCCGTGCCGCGGAACGCTTCTCGCAGATACACGTAGGTGCCGCCGGTGCCGGGCATCGCGGCGGACAGTTCGCTCCACACGAGACCGTCGCACAGGGCCAGAACGGCGCCGAGCACCCAGCCGAGCATGCATTGCGGACCACCCATGGTGCCGATGATCAGCGGGATGGTGATGAACGGCCCGACGCCGACCATGTTGCTCATGTTGAGCGCGATGGCCTGCACCTGACCCAGACCGCGTTCGAGCACTGCCATATCACGCGCTCCGGGAACTTTCGTGGTTTAACAGTTGTAGAACCATTGAATAGCGCCTCAACTGAGTCGCGCGCGCCAGGCCTATCCACTTCCAGAGCGACACGTGCCCCACGAAATAACTGACACGCACACGCCGGCGGGCGGGATTGACGTTATCCCGGCTGCGGCATTGTTCGATCCGATCACCTTTCGCGGCGTGACTGCGCGCAATCGTATCGCCGTCAGCCCGATGTGTCAGTACTCATCGACCGACGGATTTGCCAGCGACTGGCATCTGATCCACCTCGGCAGCCGTGCCGTTGGTGGCGCCGGGTTCGTGATTGCCGAGGCTGCAGCTGTGCTGCCGGATGGCCGGATCTCGGCCGGTGACCTTGGCATCTGGAGCGACGAACACATCGCTCCGCTCGCCCGAATCACGCGCGCGATCCGCGACAACAACGGCGTCGCCGGTATACAGCTGGCGCACGCGGGACGCAAAGCGAGCGTCGCCAGGCCGTGGGATGGCGGCCGACAGCTGCCGCTCGATCGTGGTGGCTGGCAGACGGTCGGACCGAGCGCTGTACCGTTTTACGATACCGATCGCGCGCCGGCCGAATTGACGACCAGCGGTATCGCAGCAATCGTGCAAGCCTTCGCCGATGCAACGCGCCGCGCGGTCGAAGCGGGATTCCAGCTGATCGAAATTCATGCGGCTCACGGCTATCTGCTTCACGAATTCCTGTCGCCGCTCAGCAATCATCGCACCGACAGCTATGGTGGCAGCTTCGAAAATCGCACCCGATTCGTACGTGAGGTGGTACAGGCGGCACGTGCCGCGATGCCGGATGCTCTCACGCTGTGGGTGCGTGTCTCCGGCACCGACTGGGCCGAAAATGGCTGGTCCGTCGATGACACGGTTGCGCTTTCGCGAGACCTGATACCGCTCGGCGTGGATCTGATCGATTGCTCGAGTGGTGGTCTGGTGCGGGTGCAGAAGATTCCTGACGCGCCGGGCTATCAGGTGCCGATCGCGTCGCGCGTGCGCAACGAAGCAGGGATTCCGACAGGCGCCGTTGGCCGCATCACGCGCCCGGAGCAGGCGGTCGACATTCTCGAGCGCGGAGAGGCCGACGTGGTGTTGCTTGCGCGAGAGTTGCGGCGCGATCCGTACTGGCCAATCCACGCGGCCAACGCGATCGGCGCCAGCAAGCTCTGGCCGCAGCAGTATCTTCGCGCGGAGACCTGATCCCATGACGCGCAGCGCGCCCGAACAGTCCGCGGAGCACCGCGCCTCGGTATTCAAGGCGCTGGGTGAACCGACGCGGCTGCGCATCGTGGACTTCCTCAGGCGACGTGGCAGGGAAGCGACCGGCAGCGAGATCGCCGGACACGTCAACATCAGTCTGGCGCTGCTGTGTCATCACACCGATGCGCTGGTGGAGGCGGGGCTGGTGACGAAACGCAAGGAAGGCCAGACGAGTATCTGGCGCATCAACGCTCTGGCTCTTGCGTCGGCGCTGAAGAGTCTTGGTGCATGAGATCTTCCCTGCGCTGAACTG
>JANMWU010000039.1:0-10108 GCA_031380785.1 Gemmatimonadaceae bacterium | reverse complement strand
TGTACAGCGGAACCTGCGGCAACGACCAGGGCGGGGCACCGATTGGTGCCGCAGTCGTCGAAGGCAACGTCGTGACTTTGACGGGCGATTCGCCGGCCGGGCCTTTCAAGGCAGTGCTGAACGTATCAGGTCGAACGGTGGCGGGAACGCTTCAGCTCGGCGCGGAAACCGCGAAAATGAAGGGGACGTTCAGCCCGAAGTGATGGTATTGAGCGGCCTTCGCGGTCGCGATATTGCATTATGACTGACCAGTCAGTATTCTGAAAGGTCCCGGATTTCCGGGACTTTTCTTGGAGCATTTCATGACTGACGCGTCAGTCACAATTGCAGAGGCCGCCGAAAAGGCGGAACCGCGAACCCGGCGACCGGCCGAGGAGCGCGAAGCGCAGATCATCGACGCCGCATTCACCGCCTTTGCCGCCAATGGGCTCGACGAAACACGGCTTGAGGACATCGCGCGGCTGGCCGGCGTCGCCAAGGGCACCATCTACCTGTACTTCCCGAACAAGGAAGCGCTGTTTCGCGAGATGATCCTTCGCACCATCGTGGTGCGCCTGGATTTTGTCGAAAGCGCTCCGCGCGATCCCGATGCGCTGGCCGACTTCGATCGCGTCGTCCGCATCTTCTGGTCCTATGTGACTGAGCCGGAGTTCCCGGTCCTGCATCGCCTGGTATCGAGCGTGCTGCCGCGCCTGCCCGAATTGCAGCAGTTCTTCGCGGAGCGCGTGTCACTGCGCTGGCAGCGGTTGTTGCAGTCATGCATTGACGCCTGCGTACGCGATGGCGTGTTCGATGCCGTGCAGGCGCCGGAGTCGGCCCGCATGCTGCACGCGCTGTTGATGCAACACGCACTCATGCGCGCGAACCCGACCATCTGCAACGCGATCCGGCTTCAGGATTCGCCGGCAGTGCTCGCCCGCGTTCTCGCATTCTTCCACGCCGCGATGCGTCCGGCTGCGCACTCACCTGCAGACTCGAATGTTCACGTACACTGAAGCTGTTCTTCCACGGACTCTCGGGCTGCTGCTGGTCGTCGGCAGCATTGCATTTGCACAAAACACGACGGCGCCGATGACGCTCAGCATGGGTCAGGCGGCAGCGCGTGCGCGCGAAATGAGTCTCCCGTATCAGGCCAGCGTCGTGCGCGCCGAGCAGGTTGAAGCGCGCATTAATCAGCGTCGCGCTGATCTGCTGCCGTCAGTCACTGGTTTCACCGAGACGAACAGTCGCACCTTCAACTCTGCCACGCTCGGCATCAGTTTCCCGGTCGTGCCAGGGCAGGCGCCATTCTTCGATCCGAATGGTGAGGTGCTTGGCCCGGTGCCGACGAGCGACATCCGCGCTCGTGCGCAGGCCAGCATCTACGATGGTGCGGCGCTGGCGCGACTTCGTCTTGCACGCTCGCAGGGCGCAGCCAGTCGCACTGAAGCGTCGCAGGCAGGCGCGGCCGCTGCAACAGTGGCAGCAATCGCGTACGTGCGTGTGCTGCGTGCCGAAGCGACCTTCGAAGCGCGTGCGGCCGATTCCACCCTGGCTGCCGATCTGCTGCGTATCGCGCGTGAAACGTTGCGAGCCGGCACTGGCGTTGCACTGGATGTGACACGCGCTGAATCGCAGCTGGTCGGAATTCGGTCGCAGCTGATCGCCGCGCGCGTTGAGCGTGACAAGTCGCGACTCGACCTGCGCCGTTCGATCAATGTCGACCTTGATCAGCAGATCACGCTGTCAGACCCGCTTGACGGTTCAGAGACCACAATTCCGCCAGAGACTGAAGCGCTGTCCGTGGCGGCGAAGCTGCGCCCCGAAGTGGTGGTCATCAACGCGCAGCTTGCGTCGGCGCAGCTGTCGTCGCGCGCGATCCGCGCCGAGCGACTGCCGACGCTGACCGCGGTGGCTGACGAGGGCATCATCGGCAAGGACTACTCGCGCATGCTGAATACCTGGACGTGGGCGCTGCGCGTTTCGGTGCCGGTGTTTGAAGGTGGTCGCCGACAGGCGCGTGCGCGTGAACAGTCGCTGGTGGAGCAGGAGCTGGTCACGCGTCGCAACGATCTGCTGGCGCAAATCGGCGTTGATGTGCGCAGTGCGCTGCTGGATGCGTCGTCCGCCGGTGAAGCAGTGTCGGCGGCACGGGAACGACTTCGCTTGGCCGAGCAGGAAGTCGCGCAGTCGCGCGATCGCTTTACCGCGGGTGTGTCAGGAAATCTCGACGTGACGTCGGCACTGCTCGGCTTGAGCGGTGCACGGACGCAACTCGTCGATGCTCTTGCTTCCCGTCTGTTGGCCCGTATTTCGATTGCCCGTTCGCAGGGCGCCATCACGTCACTCCGCTGAGCGAGAGGATTCCAGCCATGACTGCAGCAGTTCGTCCCGAAACCTTAAGCCGCGACACGAGCGAAAACGAAATGACAGCGCCCGTTCCCGCATCCGGCGGCAAGCGCGCGGCCCCGACCAGGCGCAGCCCGCTGCCGTTCATCCTCGGCGGCTTGCTGCTCGTCGGCGGATTCTGGGGCGTAAAGACGCTCACATATTCGCGCGCGCACGAAAGCACTGACAACGCGATGATCGACGGTCACGTGATCCCGGTGCTGGCGAAAGTCGGCGGGTTCGTGACGGCAGTGCGCGTGGCCGAGAACGACCGCGTGGCGATCAATGCGCCGCTGGTCGCAATCGACGACCGGGAGTTCAAGGTGCGCCTCGCGTCATCAGAAGCAGATCTCGCCGCGGCTCGCGCAACGAGCGGGGGCTCCGGAAACGGACCCGGCCAGGCGCAGGCGATGGTGGCGAATGCTTCGGCGCAGACGGCGGTGCAGCAGGCGAACGTTGATGCCGCGCGCGCGCAGGTTGTGAAAGCGGAAGCCGATCTGGCGCGCTACACCGATCTGGCGGCGAAGAACATCGTGAGCAAGCAGCAGCTCGACGCCGCGACGGCGCAGGCGGCGGCCACTCGCGCACAGCTGGTGGCGGTGCAGCGGCAGGCGAGTGCCGCGGGCGCGAACGTGGAAGGAATGCAGGCGGGCGTGCGTCTGGCGCAGGCGCGACTCGGCGCCGCCAGTGCAGCACGCGACAACGCGTCGCTGCAGCTGTCGTTCACGAACATCACCGCGCCAACATCGGGGCTGGTAAGTAAGAAGCTGGTTGAAGTCGGTCAGCTGGTGCAGACCGGCCAGACGTTGATGAACATCACGGCCGACACCGGCCTGTTCATCACGGCGAACTTCAAAGAAACGCAGCTTGACAAGCTTCGTGTCGGACAGCCGGTGGAGCTCGAAGTTGATGCGTACGGCGGCGCGACGATCGAGGGCGTGGTGGAGAGCATCAGCGCGGCAACCGGCGCCCGGTTCACACTGCTGCCGCCTGACAACGCCAGCGGCAACTTCACCAAGGTCGTGCAACGGGTTCCGGTGCGCATCCGCATCACGAAGGGGCTCGACGCCGCACGTCCTCTGCGCATCGGCCTGAGCGTCGTGGCGCACGTCTCGACCAAGTAACGTACGGCATCAGCATGGCAACGACTGCATTTCCAGCACCGCGGCAGGGCGCGATCGTGGCCACCGTTGAAGATCCGTATGCGAATCGGTACTGGATCGCGGCGGCGGTGACGCTCGCTGCGGTGCTCGAGCTGGTGGATACATCGATCGTGAACGTCGCCGTGCCACACATGATGGGGAATCTCGGTGCGACGCTGGACGAGATCGCGTGGGTGAGCACCGGCTACATCATTGCGAACGTGGTCGTAATTCCGATGTCGAGCTGGCTGTCGAACTGGTTCGGCCGGCGCCGCTATCTCACCGGAAGCATTCTGTTGTTCGTTGCCGCGAGCTTCCTTTGCGGCGCGGCAACGGGTTTGTGGTCGCTGGTGTTCTGGCGTGTGATTCAGGGACTGGGCGGCGGCGCGCTGCTGAGCACCGCACAGGCCACGCTGTTCGAAGCGTTTCCTCCGAAGGAAGTCGGGAAAGGCCAGGCGATCTTCGGCATGGGCGTGATGGTCGGCCCCACACTCGGCCCAACGCTCGGTGGCTTCATTGTCGACAATTACGACTGGCCGTGGATTTTCTACATCAACGTGCCGCTTGGACTGCTGGCGGCGGCGATGGTGTGGGCGTACGTGAAGAATTCGAAGACAGGAACGCGTGCGACGAAGATCGACGTAGTTGGGATTGTGCTGCTGGCCCTCAGCGTGGGATCGCTGCAGTTCATGCTCGAACGCGGGGAGCGCAACGACTGGTTTGAGAGCGGCCTCGTGACGTCGCTCGCCGCAATCAGCGCGATCAGCTTCGTGCTGTTCATCTGGCGCGAGCTGACGTTTGAACAGCCGATCGTGAACCTGCGCGTACTCAAGAGCCGGCAGCTGGCAGCCGGTGTGACGTTCGCGGCGGCGCTTGGCCTCGCGATGTACGGCTCGATCTTCGTCCTGCCCGTATTCCTGCAACAGCTGCATGGCTTCACGGCCTGGCAGACGGGGAAAGTGATCTTTCCCGGTGCGATCGCGAGTGCGCTGACGATGGCGATCATCGGGCGCAATGCAAATCGCATCGATGCACGCTACACCATCGTGATCGGCGTCGCGCTGTTCGGCATCTGCATGTTCTGGTTGTCGGGACTGTCGCTGGATGGCGGCGCAGACGACGTGTTCTGGCCGCTGATAATGCGTGGCGTGGGAATGGGACTTATCTTCGTTCCGCTTACCAACGCCAGCATGGCGGATCTCTCCGCGATTGATGTGCCGCAAGGCACAGCGCTATTCAATCTGACGCGTCAGCTTGGTGGTTCGCTCGGTATCGCGATCATGGCAACGCTGCTGTCACGATTCACGAGCAGTGCCCGCAGCAATCTCGTGACGCACATGAACGCGGGCGACCCTGAAGTCACGGCGCGCATTTCAATGTTGACCCGTGCCTTCATCGCGCGGGGCTCCGATGCCACGACTGCCACGGCTCAGGCGTATCGCGTGCTGGAACGACAGGTGTTCGCGCAGGCGAGCGTGATTTCGTTCTCGAAGATCTATCTGATCAGTGCGGTGCTGATGGTGCTCGGGTTGCCGCTGCTGCTGTTCTGGAAGACCGGTCGCAACCGTGCCGGGTTTGCTGCGGCGGACATGCATTAGGCAGAATTGTCGCGGGAGGACGGACGGCAGCGCAGCAGTGCGGTGATCCCGTGAGCGCGCTCGATCGGTGAAGGACAAGCGTTTCGGAGTTACGTGTCCATGCAGGCATCGCTCACGGTTCAAACCGACGATGCCCGAAGAAACACACCCCCACAGGAGCGCGCGATGAACGGTCCGCTATTCTGGCCGGTTTACCTGGTGCCAACGTTGCTCGCGTGGTACCGACGTCGCACCGGCAAACCGATTGTCGGTTCACTCGGGATGATCTTCCTGATGAATCTGTTTCTTGGCTGGACAGTCATAGTCTGGATTCTGATGCTGGCCAACGCACTCGGATTCAACCCGGTGGCATGGGTGGTGCTCCGGCTAAGGAACGTGCTGCCGAGCGGCTCGTCAGGCATGCCACAACCGACGTCGACGGCCAATCAGTCGTCGTCGGCCCGAGGGCCTTGTCCCAGCTGTCATGGTGCGAGGCAGGTGACGTGTCCAATGAATCAGGGACGAGGGAGCTGGTACGATCCGCCGCAGGGTGATCAGGGTGTTGCGCAATTGCGGACATGCGGCACATGCATGGGCAGTGGCAAGGTCACATGCATGACCTGCGGTGGTACCGGGCTCGCTGCGGCGCTTCTCTGACGCATTGAGTGCGCGTGATACCGCGTGTCAAGCCGTTGAAGTGAACGAGCGCTGGCAGCAATTTGCCGCTTCGTCGTACGCCTCATGTTCCGCTTCAGCGCTCCGATGGCTTCGTCACTCGTCTCGACTGTCGCACGTGAACTCGCGCTCCCGGTGTCTTCGGTTGAGCGCACTCTCGAGCTGTTCGGTGAAGGCAACACGCTGCCGTTCATCGCCCGGTATCGGAAGGAAGTCACCGGGGGACTGGATGAGGTGCAGTTGCGCGATGTGCGTGACCGGGCGCAGTATCTGTCAGAACTCGAAGAGCGTCGTACCGCAGTCCTCAGGAGCATCAGTGAGCAGGGCAAGCTCGACGATGCGCTGAAGGCGGCCGTCCTCGGCGCGACGACGAAGCAGGCGCTCGAAGATCTCTACCTTCCGTACAAGCCCAAGCGTCGCACGCGCGCGATCATCGCACGAGAACGCGGCCTTGGCCCGCTGGCCGAGCAGCTCTGGTCAGGGAAGGTGACCGATGCGGGCGCTCGCGATGCCGCGCTGACGTTTGTCGATGTGACGAAGGATGTCGCCGACGTTGATGCCGCGTTGCAGGGCGCTCGCGACATCCTCGCCGAGCAGATGGCGGAGGACGCCGGTGTCCGCGGCTGGATTCGCGACGTGACGCGATCCAGGGGAGCGGTGAAGAGTGCGCGCGCATCGGGCCGGAAGGAAGAAGTCTCGAAATTTTCGGACTATTTCGACTTCCGCGAACCGCTCGGTACGATCCCTTCGCATCGCATGCTCGCGATTCGTCGCGGCGAAACGGAAGGAGAGCTGGTCTGGAGCGTCGAAGCCCCCGTTGCTGACATCGCGCCGCGGTTGCAGCGCGATGTGATCGGTGCGCGCAAGGCAACGGTGCTGCTCGGGCAGGTGGCAGATGATGCATACAACCGACTGATCTCGTCGGGCATCGAGGTCGAGCTGCGTCTCGAACTGAAGACGCGTGCCGATGAGGAAGCGATCATCATCTTTGGGCGCAATCTCGAGCAGTTGCTGCTCTCGGCACCCGCCGGCGAAAAGAGTGTGCTGGGCCTTGATCCAGGATTTCGCACCGGTGTGAAGGTGGCGCTGGTGAGCAGGACCGGTGCATTGCAGCACACCGACACGCTGTATCTGCATCAGGAAGATCGATTTGCGTCCGCCATTCGCACGATCGTTGCTCGCTTCAACCCTGAGCTGATCGCCATCGGCAACGGTACGGCATCGCGCGAGACGGAGACGCTGGTGCGCGCCACGTTGCGCGAGCTGAATCCGCCAGCGCCGACGGTCGTCGTGGTCAGCGAAGCGGGGGCATCGGTATACTCGGCCAGCGATGTCGCACGGGCGGAGTTTCCCGATCTCGACGTCTCGATTCGTGGGGCGGTTTCGATCGCGCGCCGCTTGCAGGATCCCCTGGCCGAGCTGGTGAAGATCGACCCGAAGTCGATCGGTGTCGGTCAGTATCAGCACGATGTGAATCAGCCGCGGCTGCGTCAGCGACTCGACGACGTCGTAGAGAGCTGCGTGAACCGCGTCGGTGTTGAGGTGAACACTGCGTCGGCGCAGCTGCTGGCGTACGTATCAGGCGTCGGGCCGGCGCTGGCGCAGTCGATCGTGGCAACGCGGGACGCAAAGGGTGGGTTTGTGGCGCGCAAGGAACTGCTGGCCGTGCCTCGACTCGGTGCGAAGGCGTTCGAACAGGCCGGCGGATTTCTGCGCGTGCGCGGTGGTTTGCATCCGCTCGATGCGAGCGCGGTGCACCCGGAGCGTTACACACTGGTGGCGCGCATGGCAAAGGATCTCGGCGTGTCGCTGCAGCAACTGGTCGGCAACGACGCGGTGCTTTCTGGCTTCGATCCGACGCCATACGTGTCGGCCGACGTCGGACTGCCGACGCTGCACGACATCGTGGCGGAGCTGCGAAAGCCCGGTCGTGATCCGCGCGAGAGCTTCGTCCCACCGGCGTTCCGCGATGATGTGACCGAGCCCAAGCATCTCGCGGCCGGCATGGTGCTCGAAGGCGTGGTGACGAATATCGTGGCATTTGGCGCATTTGTAGACATCGGCGTGCATCAGGACGGTCTGGTGCACGTGAGCCAGCTGTCGGACCGGTTTGTGAAGGATCCGAACGATGTGGTGCAGGTCGGCCAGCGGGTGACTGTGACGGTCCAGTCAGTGGATCTGGCGCGCAATCGCATTGCGCTCACGATGAAGACCGGCGAGAAACCGGCTGCCGCGCCCGCGCCGAAGCCGCGCACACCACAGCCGAAACCGCCGGCACCGGCGGCAGTTCAGCCCGGCAAGGGATGGGTCGCGCCGAACGGCATTCGCTTCAAGTGACGCGAGCGGTGTCATCAGGATCAGCTCCACGTCTGGTGACGGGGATTATCCTCTATCGTCCCATCCGGTAGTTGTCGGCTGCGGCGACCGCTGTTCACCACGCCGAGGCCCTGCACCCAATTATGCCCAGCATGCATTTTCTGATTCGGAGCGGTTGGCTGCGCCGGAGCGCCTCAGTGGCGTTGGTCCTTGGTGCGCTGCCACTTTCAATGCGCGCACAGATCCGACGCCCCGATCCGCCTCCAGCAGGTCCGCGTGCCTCGGCGTCGACGCCCAAGCGACGCATTGAAGTCTTGATCGGTGTCGGCACCGTCAGTTTGAACCAGGCTAATGCCACGAAAGCGTCGATGCCGATTGCCACGATCGGATTCCGCCATCAGCTGTCTCCTGAATGGTTGACGCTGGGCGGCATGCTCGATGTCGGGAGCACGACGGTCGATGGCCGCTTCTTCCCGTACGAAAAGCGTCGTTCAGGCGACAGCACGCAGTTTGTGCAGGTCGACGGTCACGCGACAATGATTGCTGCGCGGTTCAGTGCCGACGTGCTGTTTCCGCTCGACGAAGACGAACGGTTCCGCGCCGGTGCCGGCGCAAATATCGGAGCATACGCGATGATGCCATCACCGGCTGGCGGCGCTGGTGCCGGGACGTTCGTTGCGCCGACGTTCGGCGCCGCCTTCGTTGGAGAGGCTGATCTCACGGCGCGGATCGGTGTCACCGGCAGTCTTGGTTTCAATGAGTTCCTGAGTTTTGATCGCAAGAAGTTGCGGCCGAGCGATCCGGCGCTCGAGGATGCCGTGTTCGTCACGCCGCTGATTGCACCACCGGCACCGGTGAAGAGTTTCGGTGGTGCGCGGCTTACGGTTGGCATCACATACCGACTGGGCGTGAAAGCGCTGCCGAAGAAGGGGAGCCGATGATGCGGCGATTCCCATGCATTGCATTTGCCGGAGCGATGCTGCTTGCTGCGTGCAATCAGGATGGTAGCGCGATTCCGCAGGGCGGCGGAGCATTTGAGGCGCCGTTCACGACCGTGACTGCGGTGCGTGGGCCAACGATGATCGCAAAGGCGTATGGCCGCACCGTGAACAACGGCGCGGTTGTTGACTCCGTCGTCGGCGAAGTGGCGCTGGCGAAACAGCTCGACGGACGTGCACGATACCAGTTCTACATCGTGAACGGCCTGGATTCCAGCGCGGTGCCGGTTTCGCACAGACAGTGGATCATTCGCACCGATTCGCTGCTCGACGCCAACGGCAATCTGACGTTGCCGGTCGACACGAGCCGGAGCGCCGGCGTGCGCGACTACTGGCGTGGCGGATTCTTCGGCCAGAAGCTGCGCTTCGCAGTCACACTTTCCGCGTCGGATTCAGTGCAGCAGCGCGCAGCGTGGCTGGTGCTGACAATTCAGGCTGACTCCACCAACACCAGATACAACGATTCCACACCGCGACCGCTGTTCGTGAAGTTTCGCGATCAGAAGGGCACGCCGACGCGCGACGACGACGCCGTGATTCCGGACACACTGCGCGGCAGCTTCGGTGAGTTCCTCAGCCCGGCGCGGCAGACGGCGTACGTGTCGACCGGGTCCGGATCGCTGCTGTTCTGGGATGTGGTGAAGACCGGCAAACCGGCGTTCCGACTCGAATTCAGCGGCCTGCGCAAACCGCCGCGCGGCTATTTCTACCAGCCGTACATCATCGACAGTCTTTCCGGCACTGCATTCGCGTGGGGGCAGGTATACGATGCCGTCGGTAACGGTCTCGCTGACGCCGACCTTGGCAAGGATAGCATCATCACGACCTTGCGTGCCGTGCAGCCGTCGAACGATGTGATTGGTCAGGCCGAGAACTACACGCATGTGCAGCTGATTCTCGAGCCGAAGACCGCAGCACCGTTGCTGCGCACCGGCCTGACGATCTACAGTCAGATGACGGTGCAGCGCGCGAAGCTTCCCGATGCGCTGCGAGCGAAGCGGGCAGCACTGGGCACGGTGCAGGTGATCGTCAC
>JANMWU010000005.1:0-2505 GCA_031380785.1 Gemmatimonadaceae bacterium | reverse complement strand
TACACCGCCGAACCAGTCACATTGCATGTCGAGGGCCGCGTCGAGACCGATCTTCCCGCGAACACGCTGGCCTGGACCGAGCATCAGGGTGAGCAGACTTGGGAACTCACCGGCGGTGGCACGCCACTTCGCGCGTGGTGGCTGGCGTTCACAGGTTAAACTTTCTCCGCGTGACGACGCCTGTGAGCACAGAGACGTTTACGCTGCACCGCGGCCAGTCGGCACTGCTGATCAGTTTTCCTCACGTCGGCACGGTGATTCCGACGGCGCTAGAGCACCGCTACACGTCGCGTGCACTCGAATCAGAAGACACCGACTGGTTCCTCGATCGACTCTACGCCTTCGCCGCTGAACTCGGCGCCACATTCATCGTCCCGCGTTTCAGTCGTTACCTGATCGACCTCAATCGCTCGAGCGACAACGCGCCGATGTATCCGGGTCGGAACAACACCGAACTCTGTCCCACGCGTCATTTCAGCGGCGACGTTCTGTATCGCGAGAACCATGCGCCGGATGCCGCAGAAATTCTGCGACGCGTGCAGCGCTACTGGCAGCCCTACCACGATGCGTTGCGTGACGAGCTGGCGCGTATCAGGTCGACGCGTGGTCACGCAGTCCTGTTCGACGCGCACAGCATCAAAAGCGAACTACCGTGGTTGTTCGATGGACAGCTGCCGCACATGAGCATCGGCACCGCAAATGGCGCCAGCTGCGCACCGACGCTGACTGACGCTGTCGTGCGCGCGTTTGCCGCACAATCTCAGTTCAGCCATGTGCTCAACGGGCGCTTCAAGGGCGGTCACATTACGCGCCACTTCGGCAAGCCAGATGAAGGGGTTCATGCGATACAACTGGAAATGTGCTGGCGCGCATACATGCTCGAATCGCCGCCGCTCCGCTGGAATGACACGCTGGCGGTCGGTGTGACGCCGCTGCTCCGCGCCTTCGTCGAAACGCTGATTGGGTGGAAGCCGTGAGCACGCTCTTCTGGGCGCCGCGCGCGTGGATCAACAACACGTGGGCCAATGGAGTGACGCTTCACGCAGATGCGCAGGGCCGCTGGGCCGATGTCAGCGTCGATACACCTTGCCCCGTAGACGCCGAATTGCTGCGAGGCGCGGTCTTGCCCGGGATGATCAACGCGCACAGTCACGCATTCCAGCGCGCGTTCGTGGGCCTGTCAGAACGGCGCGACAGCGCTCGCGATGATTTCTGGAGCTGGCGCGACCGGATGTACAACGTCGCGCTGCGCATTACACCAGATCAGCTGCACGCAATCGCCTCGCATCTCTACACAGAACTGCTCGCCGGCGGCTACACGCACACCTGCGAATTTCACTACTTGCATCATGCCGAGGATGGGCAACCGTACTCCGCGCATGGTGGTGACGATGCGGCGATGAGTGAGGCGCTGGCGCGCGCGGCGCAGGACACCGGAATGGGGTTGACGATTCTGCCGGTGTTGTACGAGCGTGCCGGCTTCACTCAGCCGGTGTTGCGCGCGGATCAGCGTCGATTCTCAGCCGACGTGACACGCGTCCTCCAACTGCGCGATACGATCCGCGCGTGGAAGTTGCCTCACGTCGATGCCGGTGCAGCCATTCATTCGTTGCGCGCCGCCGCGCCGGCTTCGATGCATGAACTCATCCACGCGTGTTCGAGCGACGCCGCACCGCTTCATCTGCACATCGCCGAGCAGACGGACGAAGTGGATGACTGTCTCGCTGCGACCGGCTTGCGGCCGATCGAATGGCTGATGCGCGAATTCGACCTCGACGCGCGCTGGCAACTCGTGCACGCAACACATGCCACACCGCAGGAGATCGACGCGGTGAGTGCGACTGGCGCCGGTGTCGTACTCTGTCCCGGCACTGAAGCGAACCTCGGCGATGGTTTCTGCGATCTTCCGCGCTGGCTGCAGAGTGGCACACCGTTATCGCTGGGTACCGACAGTCACGTCACGCGAAGCTGGCCCGAAGAATTGCGGCTGCTGGAATACGGGCAGCGCCTGACACTTCGGAAACGCAATGTGTCGGCCGAGCCCGCGACGAATCCCAGCACGGCCGCGCGGCTGTTCTTGCGATGTCTGACGGGTGGCGCCGCTGCCGTTGGTCAAACGAACTGGGGACTTGTCAGAGGCGCGCGCGCGGATCTGTTGGTGCTCAGCGAAAGCGATCCGGCGCTGATTGGCCTTCCCGCTTCGCATGTACTTGACGGCCTGATTTTCGCAGCGCCGACACAGCCGTTCGCACGGGTGATGGTGGCGGGCCGCTGGGTTTCGCGCAGCGATACCGGCGCGGCGTTTGTCGCTGCGATGCAGGCGCTGTGGGGGTAGGTTGGCAAGACGCTGGAGGTAACGATGCGGGGATAGCGCGATTGCTACGCACCTGGTCGCGGCGGGACGTGGTCTCTTCACCAGCCCTGAGGTAGTGTCATGAGCCTCCCGACCGACGCCGAATTGAATCAGATCGGTGTGCTGACGCGACGGCTGATCGAAGCCCGCAT
>JANMWU010000934.1:0-10555 GCA_031380785.1 Gemmatimonadaceae bacterium | reverse complement strand
GGCGTATGCGCGGCCAGGAATGCCGGAATTCTGGCGGCGAACGGCAACTGGATCGCGCTGCTGGATCACGATGACATCTGGATGCCGACGAAGCTCGAGCGACAGGTGGCCGCGGCCACCGTTTGCCCTGACATCACGTTCATTGCCACCGATTTTCTGTGTCTGCGCGACAGTATGGCCGACGCCGTGAGCTGCCTCAGTACGCCACGGTACAATTTTGACTCGCTCACAGTGCGGGATCTTGGCGACGGCATTCTGCGCTGTGATCTCGCGGCCGCAGAGATCCTGACGCCGGGGTGGTTTCTCTTTCCGTCGTCGGCGCTGATCCGGCGGGATGTGTTGCTGACGGCGGGGCTTTTCCGGTCCGAGCAACGTTTGTGCGAAGACGTGGACTGCTTCCTTCGTGTGCTGCGGCTCACGGCGCTGGCGGTGGTGCGAGAGCCTCTCTGGCGCTGGCGCGAGCATTCGACCAACACCTCGCGCGACGTGGCGGGGATTCTGGAAGGCTGGCTCCGGCTCGGCCAGTATGCGCGCACGCAGCGTGAGGCCTACCCCGCAGGTACTCTTGACCGACTGCAGCCGATGCTCCGCACGATGCGACGCGAGCTGGTGGCCGAGTACACCGCACGTGGTGACTTCCGGAACGCGCGCCGCGTCTCACGCACGGCGATCGGCGGCAGGCTCACACCGACCGATGCCGCGCTGGCGGTGGTGGTGGAGTTTCCGCCGCCGTTGTGGGCTATGCTCCGTCGCGCGCGAAGTGTCATTCGATCATTTTCCCTGACATCGTGACGACTCCCCCAACGACTGCGTTGCCCTGGTGGCGGGATCGCCTCCTGATCGGTGTCGCAATCGTGTTCGGCGGATGGAGTCTGCTCTCGCTGTCCTGGCCCCTCTCGGGTGACGCCGGTGTGTTTGCCTGGATGGCCGACACGGTGCATCGAGGTGGTGCGCCATACGTCGACAGCTGGGATACAAAAGGCGCATCAGCGTGGCTGCCGTCATTGCTGGTCGAGAACATCTTCGGCCGCACCGGCTGGGGCATTCGCCTGTTCGACATTGCGATGGTGCTGTCTGCACTTGCAGCAATGCGATCTATCGCACGACGACTCGGTCAGCCCGGCGACGGACGCGTTGCGATCGCACTCTATGCGTTGTGGTATGCGAGCCTCGACTTCTGGCACAGCGCTCAGCCTGATGGCTGGGTTGCGTCGTGGCTGGTAATCGCGTGCTGGTGCGCGCTGACGGCGAACATCGCTGGCATCTTTGCTGCCGGTGTACTGGTTGGTCTGGCGACGCTCGTAAAACCGTTCTACCTCGGCTACGTGGTCGTACTCTGGATCATCGTGGCGACATCGCGGAGCCGCGAGCGGCGGATACGTATGACGCACGGCGCACTGGTGACACTGGGTGTCGCCGCCGGTTCCGGTGCAGTGTTGCTGCTGACAGCGCACTGGCGCGGCCTGGACGGATTCTGGGAGGTGCAGCGCTGGAATCGCGACGTGTACGCACGACTCGGTGATCCGTGGCTCACGCGCATCCCAGCCATCTTCAAGGGTGCGCTGATCATGCCGTGGGGCATCGTCGCACCGATAGCACTTTTCGGGTCGATCAGGCCGACGAGGCAACACCGCCGGACGATCGCTGCGCTGACGGTCGGATTTCTCGGTGCCGTGGCAGGCGTGATGCTGCAGGGCAAAGGGTGGATGTACCACTGGCTGCCAATGCTGCCATTCCTCGCCCTGCTGGCGGACATCGGCTTCGCGTCCTTGCGCGCGGAGACGGCGGGCGAAATTGCCGGCCGGTTTCGTTTTCTCGCGCTTACACTCGCTCTGGTGGTAGCAGCGATCACACCGCTGCAACAGTTCTACCGCTATGTGCGTTCACGCGGATCAGCCGAGCGCATCGCAAACTACGAGCAGCACGAATTTCGTTACTACGGCCGCAATCCAGGATCGGTGTATTCAATCGTTGACAGCCTGCGCTCGCTCGCGCCAGATACGGCGCGCATTCTGGTGTGGGCGATGCACCCCGCACCGCAGTATCTGGCGGGACTGCACATTGCGACGCGGTACGCGGTGATCCGCCCGCTGTACGACGGTGCCGGCACTGAAGAGCGCGCGCGCTATCGCGCCGACTTCGTGCGGGAAATGACCGCGGCTCCGCCACGCTGGTGGCTGCTGCCGACGCCGGCGTTGCTCGCGGAAGAAGAAGAACTGCGCGGCAATCGCATCGAAGCATTTCCGGCCGCGGTGAACATGCTTCACGCCGAGTACCGTGTCGCCGACACAACGCCGCAGTGGATCGTGTACGAGCGGAAGATTCAGTCGGGTCAGTGATTCGCCGGGGAATACGTCCGGCAGACACTCCGCACCGGACACACCGCGCAGTGCATCACCCGCGCCGTACAAATCAGTGCCCCGATCTCCATCAGCGCCTGATTGTGCGTCCACACTGCCGCTGACGTCCGCGGCAGCGATCGTTCCGCCAGCTCCCACAACGCGTGCTCGGTCGCGGCAACCTTCCGTTTCGCCTCTGGCAGGAAGACCCGCTGCAATACCCGCGCAACATTGGTGTCCACCAGTGGCGTTCTTTGCCCATAGGCGAAGCTGGCGACGGCGCCAGCGGTATAGCGGCCAATTCCCGGTAACGCGCGCAGCGCTTCTGCATCCGACGGCAGCATTGCTGAGGCATCGCTGCCGTCGCGCGTCACGAGCCGCGCCGTCCGGTGAAGATTCCGCGCCCGCGCATAATAGCCGAGGCCTTCCCACGCCTCCTCGACATGCGCCACACTGGCGGTGGCGATCGAGTGAAGGGTGGGGAACCGCTCAAGAAACTCCTGCCAGCGCGGCTCCACCCGCAGCACCTGCGTCTGCTGCAGCATCAGTTCCGACACCAGTATCGCGTACGGATCGCGGGTGCGTCGCCACGGAAGATCGCGCGCATTTTTTCTGTACCACGCGCGCAGCAAACGACCGAACCGCCGCAGCGCGTCATCAGGCACGCGTACGGCGGCAGACTTCCGGCCGGTTTTCTTTCGCGCCGCCAGAGTCAGCTTACCCGCTTGGTCTTCTTGCGCAGGAAGTCCATCAGCACGAACTGGCCAAGGCTCATGGTGTTGGTGAAGTACGCCTTGCCGCGCGCGATGGCGGAGACGCGCTTCACGAACTCCACCAGCGCGTGATCGCGCGCGAGCATGAAGGTGTTGATCGTGATGCCCGAGCGACGGCAGTCGGCCACTTCCTTCAGCGTCTGCCCGATCACATTCATATCAAGGCCCATGCTGTTCTTGTAGATCTGTCCATTCGGCATCGTCAGCGCACTGGGCTTGCCGTCGGTGATCATGACGATCTGTCGCATGTCCTTCTTCTGCGACATCAGGATCCGACGCGCCAGCTTGAGGCCTTCGGCCGTGTTCGTGTGATACGGCCCGACCTGCGCTGATGCCAGCGCAGCAAGCGGAATCTCCTCCGCGCTGTCGTGGAAAAGCACCACGCGGATCGTATCGCCGGGAAACTGGGTGCGGATCAGGTGCGTGAGCGCCAGCGCGACTTTCTTGGCGGGCGTGAATCGATCCTCGCCGTACAGAATCATCGAGTGCGACGTATCGAGCATCAGCACCGTGGCACAACTGGAGCGATACTCCGATTGCCGCACCATCAGATCACCGTACTCGAGATCCATCGGCACCTCGATTGAGCCCGTTCGCAGCATCGAGTTCTTCAGCGTCTCGTTCACGTCCAGGTTGAGCACATCACCAAACTCGTACGCCCTGCTCCACGCGTCGCTCTCGATGCCCGTCGCGAGATACGGTGTGTCGTGGCTGCCGAAGGTGCTCTTGCCGAATGACCCGAGGATGTTGCGGAGCGACTTGTAGCCGAGAAAGTCGATGCCTTTCTGCGATAGATTGAACTGCACGTCCTTGCTGGCCGCATGCGCCAGACCGCCCTTGCCGGTGACCGGCTGGTGCGTGTCGGCCATCTGCGGCGGCAGCGCGGTATTGATGAATCCTTCGCTGATCAGGCGCTGCACAATCTTGTCGAGCAGCTCGGCCAGCTTCTGCTGCGAGTCCTCGTCGCCATCGCCACGCAACGCTTCCAGCATTTCCGGCGTGAACTGCCCGCTTTCGATAAGCGCGTTCAGGATCGCTTCCTTCAGCGCATCCATCGAACGGTCGGCCGGATCCTCGTTGCCGCCCCAGTACGGGTTGTAGCCACCGGGTTCGGCGAAGCCACTCTGCAGCAGAAAGTCCGACAATCCATCGAGCAACGCCTGCAGATCAACCGCATCTGCCATCTCGGGATTGTACTTCGTGTAGGTGTGGAATTTCATGCTGCCTCCCGAAGTCCTCTGAGCGCGCCACGCGCGCGTTTCCTCCTGATGATAACCCCCTTCTGCCGACACTCGTGCCCTGACGAAGGCCGCCCGCACGCCGCAGCGCGCCAAACCCCGAAACCGCGGCTAATTTCGAAGTCTCAAACCCACTCGCCCAACCGTCATGTCCCTTGTCATTCCTTCCCGCGCCCGCCCCATCACCGGTCGCCCGATCCGGTTCGGGCTCGTGGGGTGCGGTCGCATTTCGGCCAATCACATCGCCGCCATCCACGCGCACAGCGAACGCGCACAGCTGGTGGCCGTCTGCGATGCGAACGCGGAGCGACTGCTCGCGGCCACGACGCAGACCGGTGCCGCGGGCTACGACACGATTGAAGGACTGCTGGGCCATGAGCCGGCGGTAGACGCCGTGATTCTCGCCACACCGAGTGGACTGCACGCGGCACAGGCGATCACCGTGGCGGCAGCGGGCCGGCATGTGGTGACGGAAAAGCCAATGGCCACACGCTGGCAGGATGGCAAGGCGATGGTCGCTGCCTGCGACACGGCCGGCGTGTACCTGTTCGTCGTAAAACAGAACCGCCGCAACCCCACACTGCAGCTGGTGAAGCGCGCGATGCAGAAGCATCGATTCGGCAAGATTTACATGGTGAACGTGAACGTCTTCTGGAGCCGGCCGCAGAGCTACTACGACAGCGCCGCCTGGCGTGGCACGTGGGAGTTTGACGGCGGTGCGTTCATGAACCAGGCCAGTCACTACGTCGATCTGCTCGACTGGCTGATCGGCCCCGTCGAAAGCGTGCAGGCCTACACCGCGACGCTGGCCCGCAATATTCAGGTGGAAGACACCGGTGTGCTCTCGATCCGCTGGCGCACCGGCGCACTTGGATCGATGAGCGTCACCATGCTCACCTATCCGAAGAATCTCGAAGGTTCGATCACCATCCTCGGTGAAAAAGGCACCGTGCGCCTCGGCGGCGTGGCGGTGAACAAGATCGAGCACTGGGAATTTTCCGAGCCGGATCCCGACGATGCGCTGGTTGAGAAGGCCAGCTACGAAACCACGTCGGTGTACGGCTTCGGACACCCGCTCTACTACGATAACGTGATCAGCTCACTCCGCGGTGAAGTGGAACCCGATACCGACGGACGCGAAGGACTGCATTCGCTCGAGCTGCTGATCGCGACGTATCTCAGCGCGCGCGACGGCAAGCGGGTGGCGCTGCCGCTGGAGTACTGACGTGGCGGCCACCATTCATCCGACCGCAATCGTTGACGACGGTGCGGTGATCGGTGACGGCTCGCGCGTCTGGCATTGGGTGCACATCAGCGGCGGCGCACGCATCGGCCAGCGCTGTTCGTTCGGACAGAATGTGTTCGTCGGCAATCGCGTCGTGATCGGTCACAACTGCAAGGTGCAGAACAACGTCTCGATCTACGACAACGTGACGCTGGAGGACGATGTGTTCTGCGGGCCGAGCATGGTGTTCACCAACGTGTACAACCCACGCTCCGCCGTGTCACGCAAGGACGACTATCGCGATACGATGGTCCGTCGCGGTGCCACGCTTGGCGCAAACTGCACCATTGTCTGCGGCGTGACCATCGGTGCCTTCGCGTTCATCGGAGCCGGTGCGGTGGTCAATCACGACGTGAAGCCGTACGCGCTCATGGTCGGCGTTCCGGCGCGTCAGGCCGGATGGATGAGTGAACACGGTGAGCGGCTGTCACTGCCGCTCACCGGTGATGGCGACGCGACCGATCCGGTCACCGGACAGCGCTATGTATTGCGCGCGGGGATGGTCTCGAGAGTCGGGTGATCGCCGTGATCTGAACCGGCCGGCCGCAGCGCGACATTCATTTGCATGTAGATCGACACCGCCGTGCCGACGTCCTGCTCGCTGTCCACGCCAATCACCCAGCCGTGCTCAATCGCTATGCCGCGCGCGGCGGCGAGAGCCATGCCGGAACTGCGATGGCTGCCGTTGTTGGTCGACCGGAATGGCTCGAACATCCGCTCCTGTTCTTCCGCGCTCATCCCGGCGCCAGTATCAGCCACGGTCAGCACGATGTACGATCCCGGCGGCGCCGCGTATGGCACATCGGGATCCTCTGGGATTTCGAGCAGCGTGGTCGCGACCGACAACGTGCCGCCCTTCGGCATGGCGTCGCGCGCATTCGAAATCAGCGATGAGACGACCTGCGTGAGCAACGCCGGATCCGCACGCACCAATGCCGGCGAAATGTTGTAGCGGACTTCAAGTTCCACAGCGTCGCCGAGCTGCCCCAGCATGTCGTCCAGCAGCGCCTTGATGCTGTCGTTGGCGTCGATCACCGACACATCGAGCGGAACTCGGCGACTGAAGGCACGCACCTGACGCGCGAACGTGAGCCCCTGCGCGGTGAGCGCACGAATGCGTTCGATGGCGACCAGCTGCATGTCGGGATCATCGGCGCTTTCCACCGCCAGCTGTGTGTAGCCGGTCATGCCCTGCAGCAGTCCGCTGAATTCGTCGCCGATGTGCCCGGCGAAAGCCACCAGCGCGGCTTGAACGTCTTCGTGCGGCACTTCAGGGGCGGCAACCGCTGTCTCCGCTTCCGGTTCGACGTGAACTTCCCCGGTCGGATCAGGATCGGGCTGCACCGGTGCGTCGAGTACGGTCACCACCCGCATCGTGCCGCGCGATGAGGTGACGTGCGCAACACACAACAAGCAATCGCGATGGGTGGCCGTTGGCATAAGTACGGCGGCGCGGCCGATGCGCGCGGGTGCCGCACCGCCCGCGTCACTCCGCTTCGCATCGAGGACGAGCAACCCCGCGCCAGCGTCGTCGAACAACTCTGTGTCTCGCTGCCCGACCAGCGCGCCCGCCGCTACGCCGAACATCGCAGCGGCGGCGGCGTTGGCCTGTCGAATTCTGTCGCGACTGTTTCCCCACACGGCCGCGTCGGAAATCCAGGTCGGAAGTGGCGATGCCTCGAAGACGGTCATGGCCGCGCTCAGCTCATCCTGCGTTGCTTTGCGCTTTTGCTCGAGATCGGTCGCGAGCGTGTTCATCGCCGCGCCGAGTGCCCCGATCTCGCCACCCTGTGTCGCCACATCGGTGCGATAAGAGAGGGCGCCCGCCGCCAGCCGTCGCGTGTCCGCCACCAGAGTTTGGAGCGGCCCGCTGAACGAGCGCGACGCGAGTACGACCCCAACCAGTGCAATTGTGAGCGCCAGCAGCGCCAGCATCAGCGCGTCGCGCAGTCGCTGATCGGGAACCGCTGACATTTTCTTGTTTGCCAGGCCGACGTACACGCGCCACGGCAATCGCGAGAGCGCAGCGAAACCGACGGTGCGTCGCTCGCCATCGAGGCCGGTCATCTCGACCACCCCTTCGCGCGCAACGCTGGTGCTGTGGACCGACGTGTCCGGCACATCCTTGTCGATCCAGCGCCCGGGCCTGACAATGCGGCCGAGCGGAAGACCCGAGCGACCCATCAGCACCGCAACGCCGCCGTCCGGGAGCGAATCCACGCCGAGCATCGACTGGATCGTCGCATCGCTCAGCACCGCCGCCAAGGCACCGCGGGTATCGGCCAGGCAGTGACAGGGATAACGTGGACGGGGGATCGGCCGCACGATCATCAGTGCGATCGAATCGCCGGGCGTCCGCGTCACGCCCTCATCGACGAAGGTGGACGGCCCATTGCGCGTCTTACGCTCGTTCACGATCGCCATCGAGACGAGTGCAATGCGGCGTTCGCGCGGAATCGCCTCGATACGCGGGCCCGATCCGAGCACCTGAGCGACGCGTCGGCCACCGGTATCGATGACCGCTATCGAGAGGGCGCGTGCGAAACGCTGCGGGAGCGAATCCGCCATCGGCAGGTGGAATTCGGTGGCCCCGGGCTGCATCGCCCGCGCCATGCCTTCCTCGAGCAGCACTTCGATCGCCCGCACCCGATCGTCGAACAGGTGGGCCGACGCCTTCGCCCGGCCCAGACCTTCGACCCGCAGAACCGAATCAGCGCTGGTTTTTTCCTGGGCAGCCGAGAGTGCTGCGTACAGCACGAACGGCGCAATGGCAGCGGCGACGACGAGCAGCAGGCGCGTTCGAAGGTTGGCGAAGGGCGACACAATCACGCGGCAGGAAGGGCGAGCACGGTTCGGCGGCGAAACTACACTTCAAGCGCCGTCGCTGCCAAAACGATAGTACGGCGGAGGCATGGGGGAACAAGCAAACGCCTGTCCCGCTGGTGGGCAGGCAGGCGTTCTGACACTCGGGATTGTCCGGCGGGTCCCGTCAATTCCCCCTGATATATCAGAAATCGTCGCTTGGGCGGCGTCGCTTTTCGGGAATCGCCCGTCCGTAATGGCCGGCGTCGCTGCGACTGATCTTCTTGCGCGCCACCAGGGCTTCGAGCACGAGCTCGCAGGCCGCGGCGGTGGTTCCGGCGTCGGCCGCATCGGCCAGACGCAGGGCGCGCACGATGTTCAGCAGCGTCGGCACCGTCTCGAATGCCTTGACCATCACCGCCGCCGCGACATCGTCCGACACCTGCAATGCGCCGCCCTCGTCGAACCAGATCACGATTTCATCGCTCGAGAACTCGCGGCCGATGCTCGACAGCGTTGCGTCGGCGGCGCGCCGGATCAGCTCACGCGCAATCTTGTCGCCCCCAACCAGCTCGCCTTCGTACTCCAGCTCGAGCTTTCCGGTGATCGCCGGCAGCGCCGCATAGACATCGCTCATGCGCGGCACGGCCATCTCTTCCTTTGTCTGCAGCGCGCGGCGTTCGGCGTTTGAAACGACGTTCTCCAGCACCGAGATCGGCATGCGCTGTGACACACCGCTGCGGCGGTCGACACGCTTGTCCTCGCGCGCCTCGAATGCGATCCGCTCCACGACCTCCGACATGAACGACGGCACGCGGATCGCCACCGTGTCGCGCGCCGTCCAGGCTTCCTGGGTGGTGATGGAAACGCCCAGCTCAACTGACAACGGATAGTGCGTCATGATCTCACTGCCGATACGGTCCTTGAGTGGCGTGATGATCTTGCCGCGCGCCGTGTAGTCCTCGGGATTGGCCGTGAAGCAGAGCATGACGTCCAGCGGCAGCCGCACCGGGAAGCCTTTGATCTGCACATCTCCTTCCTGCATAATGTTGAACAGGCCGACCTGCACTTTGCCCGAGAGGTCGGGAAGCTCGTTGAGCGCAAAGATGCCGCGATTCGCGCGCGGCAGCATGCCGAACTGAATCGTCAGTTCGTCGCTCAGCATGTGGCCACCACGCGCGGCACGAATCGGGTCGACGTCGCCAATGATGTCGGCGATCGTCACGTCGGGCGTCGCCAGCTTCTCGATGAAGCGTTCGTCGCGATGCACCCACGCGATCGGCGTGTCGTCGCCGCCTTCGGTGACGCGCGTCTTTGCGTACTTGGAGATCGGCGAAAACGGGCTGTCGTTGATCTCGCTGCCGGCGACAATCGGCATCTCGTCGTCCAGCAGCGCCGTGAGCGCGCGCAAAATCCGGCTCTTGGCCTGACCACGCAGACCGAGCAGGATGAAGTTGTGACGACTGAGCAGCGCGTTGACGAGTTGCGGCAGCACCGTTTCCTCGTAGCCGATCACGCCAGCCAGCAGCGTGCCGCCGGCACGCACACGCGCCAGCAGATTGGCGCGAATTTCATCCTTCACGGACCGCTTGGCGCGGTCGGGCTCACCCCACGGTGAGCGCTTCAGCGCACCAAGGGTGCTGGGCAACTGGGACACGAAATACTCCGATGTCGGAAATGACGGAACTCTGCGTCGCTCAACGCTTCAGACCGGCGCGAGCGTTTCAGGGTTTTCAAAATACTCCTGACTGGAACCCTCCCGGTTCCCGCGATCTGCCGGGCAGAAAGCAAAAGCAAGGCAAGAGCATTATCGCAAGGGCGCCTGCGTCGCCCCGCAAAACAGCACAGCCGCAAAACTGCAACAGCTTTGACGCGAAGCCGCGAAGCCGCCAAGCGTCCGTGGCGCGGTATCGGCAAATCGCCGCACGGCCTTCAAGAAATGTTTTGTGAACTTCCATGAACGCGCGCCGCAGTATCGCAAGCGCTCCCCCGCAAAATCATTCAATTCACTGTCACATCCGATTTACTCTCGCACGCGCACTGAACGCTTTGCGCCTTCGCGGCTTGGCGTCAAGGCTTTGCCGTCGGCAGTAGCAGTTTTGCGGCTGTTCGCTCTTT
>JANMWU010000880.1:0-3732 GCA_031380785.1 Gemmatimonadaceae bacterium | reverse complement strand
CACCGATTCTTGACGCCGCTTGCCCCCAGACCCATGCTTGTGATCGGCGCCGGACGCCGTTGCGGCACTTCCCACAGACAACGAAGCGACAATGCCAGCCGTCCGTCTCACGGTGAATGGGCAGGAGCAGCAGCACGACGTCGAGCCGCGAACACTGCTCGTGCATTACTTGCGCGACACGCTCGGCCTGACAGGCACACACGTCGGATGTGACACCAGTCAATGCGGCGCCTGCACCGTGCTGCTGGACGGCCGGAGCGTGAAGTCGTGTACAGTACTGGCCGTACAAGCGGACGGCGGCGCGATCACAACCATTGAAGGCCTCGCGTCGAATGGCACCATGCATCCGGTGCAGGAAGGCTTCCGACAGGAGCACGGGCTGCAATGCGGCTTCTGCACGCCTGGCATGATCATGAGCGCGGTCGATCTGCTGTCGCGCAACGCCAATCCGGACGAAGCGACCATCCGGCACGCACTTGACGGCAACCTCTGTCGCTGTACCGGCTATCACAACATTGTGCGCGCGGTGCAGCACGCAGCACGCGCGATGTCCACCGCCTCACGGCCGCAGGGGTAACGCAGATGGCGACCAGAGTCGTGCCCGACGGCATCGGTGCCAGTCCCCGGCGCAAGGAAGACGGGCGTTTCATCACCGGACGCGGTCAGTACACCGACGACATCGTGTTGCCGGGACAACTGTATGCGGCGTTCGTGCGCAGCCCACATGCGCACGCACGTGTCCGCAGCGTGAACGCAACGCGCGCGCGCAGTCTGGCCGGCGTGCGATCGGTCTATACAGGCGCTGATCTGAAAGCGGCGGGCGTGAATCCGATTCCGGTGGCCTGGCTGCTCCCCGGCCTGAACATCGGCGAGTACATGCCGCTGGCGACTGACACGGTGCGATACGTTGGCAATCCGGTGGCGATTGTGATCGCTGATTCGCCGGCGCGCGCGCGGGATGCCGCCGACGCAATTGATGTTGACTACGATGTGCTGGATGGCATTGCCGATGCGACGGCGGCGCTGGCCTCTGGCGCACCGGTGGTTCACAGCAACGCGCCGGGCAACGTGGCGTTCAACTGGGCGATCGGTGACGCCGATGCCACCGCTGCCGCGTTCGCCGCCGCCACAACAGTCGTGACACAGCGCGTGATCAACCAGCGGCTGATCGCGAACGCTATCGAACCCCGTGCCTGCAACGCGACATTCAGTCGCGGCACTGACGAATTGACGCTCTACGTCACGTCGCAGAATCCACACGTGCACCGCCTGCTGATCGGCGCTTTCATCCTCGGTATCCCGGAGCACAAGTTCCGCGTCATCTCAACGGACGTGGGTGGCGGATTTGGCTCCAAGATTTTCATCTATCCCGAAGAAGTGGTCTGCTGCTGGGTGGCGAAGCAACTCGGCGCACCGGTCAAATGGACGGCGACGCGCAGCGAAAGCTTCATGACCGACGTGCATGGCCGAGACCATGCAACGGATGTCGGGATGGCGTTTGATGCGAACGGGAAGATTCTCGGGCTGCGCGTGAACACGGTCGCGAATCTGGGCGCCTATCTCTCGGCGTTCGCGCCGGCGGTGCCGACGTGGCTGTACGCCACACTGCTCTCGGGTCAGTACACCATCGCGAACATTCACTGCACAGTCACGGGCGCGTACTCCAATACCACGCCGGTGGACGCGTATCGCGGCGCCGGTCGGCCGGAAGCCTGCTACGTGCTCGAGCGTGTGATGGACGTGGCCGCGCGAAAACTCGCACTCGATCCGGCGGAACTCCGGCGCCGGAATTTCATTCGCCCGGAGCAGTTCCCGTATCAGACGCCGGTGGCGCTGCAATACGACAGCGGTAACTACGTACCGGCGCTCGATCGCGCGCTCGAAATTGTTGGCTACGCGGCGTTACGGAAAGAGCAGGCAGAGGCGCGCGCCAAGGGGCGCTACATCGGCATCGGACTGTCGTGTTATGTGGAGGCGTGCGGCGCGGCGCCGTCGGCCATCGCCGGTGCCATCGGTGCGCAGGCAGGCCTCTACGAGACGGGGACCGTGCGCGTGCATCCGACGGGCAAGGTCACCGTGTTCACCGGATCGCATCAGCAGGGACAGGGTCACGAGACCACCTTTGCACAGATCGCGGCCAATGAGCTTGGTGTTGCGATCGATGATGTCGATGTCGTCCACGGCGATACCGGCCGGATCGCATTCGGGATGGGCACGTATGCGTCGCGATCCGGTGCGGTCGGCGGCACTGCGATTTTCCTCAGCCTCCAGAAGATACGGGAGAAGGGGAAAGTGCTGGCCGCGCACATGCTGGAAGCAGCGGTGGACGACATGGAATTCGAAAGTGGGCAGTTCTTTGTGAAAGGATCGCCGGAGCGCTCGAAGTCGTGGGGCGAGGTGTGTCTCGCCGCCTATCTCGCGCACTCCATGCCGGCCGGCGTCGAGCCGGGCCTCGAGGCGACCACGTTTTATGATCCGTCGAACTTCGTGTATCCGTTCGGCACGCACATCGCGGTGGTCGAGGTTGATGCCGACACCGGTGCAGTGGAGCTGAAACGATTCGTTGCAGTTGACGACGTGGGGAATGTCATCAACCCGATGATCGTGGAAGGACAGATCCACGGCGGCATTGCTCAGGGCGTGGGTCAGGCGCTCTGGGAGGCGGCGTCGTACGACAGCGGCGGCCAGCTGTTGAGCGGCTCGATGATGACCTATGCGCTGCCGCGCGCGTCAAACTTTCCGATGTATGAACTCGATCGCACAGTGACACCATCACCCGTCAATCCGCTTGGCGTGAAAGGGGTTGGTGAGGCGGGTACCATCGGATCGACGCCAGCGATTGCCAATGCGGTGAACGATGCGTTGTCCGGTTTCGGGATCACACATCTCGATATGCCGCTGACACCGGGAAAGATCTGGCAGGCAATCCACACTGCAAAAGCAGGATCCTGACGCATGTATCCCTCCGCATTCGAATATCATCGCGCCGCCAGCGTTTCTGATGCGCTCGCATTGATGGCGCAATTCGGCGACGACGCCAAGGTACTGGCCGGCGGCCATTCGCTGCTGCCGGTGATGAAGCTGCGCTTCGCGAGTCCCGCGCACCTGATTGATATCGGTCGTATTCCAGCCCTCAGCGGAATTACGGAAGCAGGCGGGCAGGTGGTGATCGGTGCCATGACGCGACACGCCGAACTGGCGTCGTCCGCGGTGCTGGCGCGGTCCGCCACGGCACTCTCAGATGCGGCGGCGTCGATTGGTGATGTGCAGGTTCGAAATCGCGGAACGATTGGCGGCAGCCTGGCGCACGCCGATCCGGCGGCCGATCTGCCGCCGGTAATGCTCGCACTGGGCGCTTTGATCGGGGCCACCGGTGCGAAGGGTGCGCGCACTATTTCCGCGGACGCGTATTTCACTGGCACATTCGCGACGTCGCTCGCGAGCGGTGAACTGGTGACGGAAATCCGCATTCCGGTGCCTGCCGCGGGGAGTGGGAGCGCCTATGCGAAGCATGCCGACGCGGCGTCGGGGTACGCCGTGGTCGGTGCGGCGGCACTGGTCACGGTGACCGGTGGCACGATCAGCGCCGCACGGGTGGCGATCACGGGAATGTCGCCGATGGCAATGCGCCTGGCGAGCGTGGAATCCGCACTCACGGGGCAGCCCGCCACGGCACAGTCAGTGGCTGCCGCTGCGCGGTCGGCTGGTGGTGGCCTGGAACTCTACGACGAT
>JANMWU010000850.1:0-4361 GCA_031380785.1 Gemmatimonadaceae bacterium | reverse complement strand
GCGTGCACATCACGCACCTGCGGCGGAAGATCGAGCCGAATCCCGCCGTGCCGCGGCTGATCGTGACGGAGGCCGGCGTCGGCTACCGGTTCGTGGTGCCGTGACGCGTTCGTACACCGTGTGGGTGCGCTGGCTGGCCATTTACGCCGCGACGACGTTGCTGGTCGCCTGGCTGTCGTCGGTTACGCGACTGAGGGTTTCAGTCGGCATGCTGGTGTACATGCTGCTGATTGCCGGCGCAAGCCGCGAGGGATCGCGCTCACTGTCGATGGTGATGGTCGGGCTCAGTTACCTGGCGGTGGATTTCTTTTTCTTCGTGCCACGCCATGCGATCGGCCAAACGCACGTCACGAATCTCGTGGTGCTGTTGGGCTTCGTGGTAACGGCGGGAGTGATTGCGCAACTGATCCTCAGTCTGCGTCAGACCGCCACTCTTGCCACCGAACGTGCCGCGGGGATCGAGCGGCTGGGTGCCGAACGTCTGCAGCTGGAACGCGAACGAGCACGGGCCGAGATGCTGCAGGAGGCGGAGCGGCTGCGACAGGCGCTGATTGCATCGTTGTCGCACGACCTGCGCTCGCCGGTCATGGCGCTGACCATGCTCGCCGATCCTCAGTCGGGGCTCGAGCCGGCCGACGCAATGGCGCGCATTGCCGAGCAGGCGCGCAATCTCGGCGACTTCCTCGCGACACTCGGCCGTTTCACTATCGCGTCTGGTGGCGGCGACCTGCTGCGCATCGAATCGCAGGTGGTGGACGACCTGGTTGGTGCGGCGGTGCGGTCATCGGCGGCAGCGCTGGCACATCATGTGGTGACGGTTTCTGCGCCGTCGATCGACGGCGTGCTGATGGTGCGCTGTGACTTCACGCTTTCGCTGCAGATCCTCGCGAATCTGTTGCAGAACGCGGCACGGTACTCGCCGCCCGATTCGTCAATCGTGATCAGCAGCGCGGTCGATGGCGATGCGATCCGGATCACGGTGTCGGATCGTGGTGTTGGAGTTTCAGCTGCGGATATCGATCGAATTTTCCGACCGATGCAACGCGGCTCGCGCACCGAACACTCGACAGCGGGCACCGGAATGGGCCTGGGTATCGCACGTACATTTGCCCAGGCCCAGGGCGGAGATGTGGCATATCGGCCGCGCGACAAGGGCGGGTCGCATTTCGACTTGCTGCTGCCGTCGGTGGCCCTGACATCGCCCATGCCGATAGCGTCGCTGCGCACGGTACCGGCGCTCGGATAGCCGGCCTGTAACGCTGCGCGTGGGCATTTCGTCCTTGCCTGTGCCTCTGTTCCCCGGCTTCTTTGTTCGGCTATGTCGGGGTAGCCGGCACGGCCGATATTTTATGAATTCTCTCGCCACCGCCCGGAGTAGCCGGCATGGCCGTAACGGCAGATCCCACCCTCGTCGAACCGACGGGGTCTCGCGTCGTGTCGCCGCCACAGGCACGCCGCAATCCGATCCGGACACGCACCGACTGGGACCGCATGCGTGCCGAGTGCATCGCCGATCCAGGCCGGTTCCACGGTGAGATCGCGAAGCGCGAATTGCACTGGTACCATGCGTCGATCGGTGCCAATGGTGCCTGGATCACGTGGGATGATGCGGTGCAGCAATGGACCGGCTTCGATGCGGTGACGGGTGTCGCGATGCGGGCAGGGCTAGGCCCGGAATACACGCCGTGGAGCCGCGCATTCAATGGCGATGCGGCGCCTTTCTGGAAGTGGTTCGAAGGAGCGCTCACAAACGCCGGTTTCAACGAAGTCGATCGTCATGTGGCAGCTGGACATGGCGCTGAAGCGGCTCTGATCTTCGAAGGCGACCGATGGGATATGTCGCTTGACGGAGGGCGCGGCGGACCGGTGGATTGCTATCCGGTTTCGCGACGCACACTGATGCTGGAGTCGGCCAAGTGCTCAATCGCTCTCGGCGCGCTGGGTATGAAGCGTGGTGACCGCATTGCGCTCAACATGCCGAACATTCCGGCCCAGCTGTATTGGACTGAAGGGGCAAAGCGCCTCGGCGTGGTGTACACGCCGGTGTTCGGCGGATTCAGCGACAAAACCCTGAGCGACCGCATTCATGATGCGGGTGCGCGAGTGGTGATCACCGCCGACGGCGGCTATCGCAATGCGCAGATCGTACCGTTCAAGACTGCCTACACCGATCCGGCGCTGGACGACTACGTGCCGCTGGATTCGGCGCGTACGGTGGTGCACGCCACGCTGCGCACGCTGGAGCTCTCGCCGGAGCGCATTGCAACACTGCTTGGCGCCATTGACGGAACGCTCGCGGGCGAGATCACAGTGCAGCGCAGCGATGTGATGCGCGGCGTGGGTCGCGCACTGCAGAAGTTGACCGATGGGCACGACTTTGCGGCCAGTGATGCGAGCAGGGTGCGCACGGCAATCGCCGCGGCACTGGTGTCGGTGCCGCCACGGGTTGATGCGGTGGTAGTGGTGAAGCACAGCGGCATTGACGACATCGTCTGGCGCGAGGAGCGTGATCGCTGGAGCCATGAGCTCACCGATGCGGCATTGGTGACGATCCTGACGGCAGCTCGAGCTGCCGGAATTGCCGTACAGTCCGAGGCGGAGCTGATGCAGCTCAGCGACACCGAGTTCGTGCGCGCGATCTGGGCGGCAAGTGCACCCACGCCGCTGGATGCCGAGTTTCCGTTGTTCTTCATCTACACATCAGGTTCGACGGGCAAGCCGAAGGGTGTCGTGCATGTGCACGGCGGTTATACATCAGGCATCGCCTACTCCATGCGCGTCGCATTTGACGCGGCGCCGGGCGATGTGATGTACGTGGTGGCGGATCCGGGATGGATCACCGGCCAGAGCTACATGATCTCGGCCGCACTCACGACGCGCGTGACGAGTGTGTTCACCGAAGGTGCGCCGGTGTTTCCGCACGCCGGCCGCTTCGCGTCGATCATCGAGCGGCACAAGGTCAGTATCTTCAAGGCCGGCGTCACGTTCCTGAAAGGAATCATGCAGGACGCCCAGAACTCCGGGGACGTGAAGCGCTACGATCTCTCGACGCTGCGCGTGTGCACATTCTGCGCTGAGCCGACGTCGCCATCGGTGCAACAGTTTGGTATGGACCTGCTGGCGCCGTGGTACATCAATTCATACTGGGCCACCGAGCACGGTGGGATTGCCTGGACGCATTTCTACGGCAACGGCGACTTTCCGCTGCGCGCCGATGCGCACACGTATCCGCTGCCGTGGGTGATTGGCGACGTCTGGTCGGAAGCCACGCCCGAAGATCAGAACGTGGAAGCACCGCTGGCACTGTTCCGCCGCGTGGACGACGGTACGGGTGTGCCGTTCCGTCGCACCATCATGAAGGAGAAGGGCGAGATCGTGATCTCGGCGCCCTATCCGTATCTGGCGCGCACGGTGTGGGGCGACAGCGCCCACTTCACGGTCGACGGCGCGCGTATTTCGCCAACCTGGCAGGGCGACATCGGTCGCTGGAAAAGCACCTACTGGTCGCGCTGGAAAGGCGTGTGGGCGTACACGCAGGGCGACTTCGCGATGCGCTTCATGGACGGATCATTCTCATTGCACGGGCGCAGCGATGATGTGATCAACGTGTCGGGTCATCGCATGGGCACGGAGGAGATCGAAGGTGCGATTCTACGGCACCGACAGCTCGATCCCGAGTCGCCGGTGGGGAACGTGATCGTGGTTGGTGCGCCGCATCGCGAAAAGGGACACACGCCACTCGCGTTTGTGAAGCCGACCTCCGGTCGCACGCTGACACAGGACGACAAGCGCCGGCTCTCGGAGCTGGTGCGATTCGACAAGGGCGCCGTGGCAGTGCCCAGCGATTTTATCGAGGTGACACAGTTCCCCGAGACGCGCAGCGGGAAGTATGTGCGCCGGATGGTGCGGGCGCTGGTGGAAGGCAGCGACGTGGGCGACATGAGCACACTGCGCAATCCTGAGTCGATCGGCGAACTGAAGACCGCAATCGATGAATGGCGGCGACGCCAGAAGCTGAGCGATGATCAACAGCTGTTCGAGCGGTATCGCTATTTTCGTGTGCAGTACAACACACTCGCGCGTGGCGCGAAGGTGGCGACGGTGTACGTCACCAACCCGCCGGTGAACGCACTGAATGAGCGGGCGCTCGATGAATTGAACATTGTGGTAGACCATCTGGCGCGCCGCGACGATGTGAAGGCGATCGTGTTCACGGGCGATGGCACGTCATCGTTTGTGGCCGGCGCCGACATTCGCCAGTTGCTCGATGAGATCCACACCCTCGATCAGGCACGCGTGCTGCCCAACAATGCGCAGCTGGCGTTCCGGCGCATCGAGCGCATGAACAAACCGTGTATTGC
>JANMWU010000846.1:0-1944 GCA_031380785.1 Gemmatimonadaceae bacterium | reverse complement strand
GCGGGCGGCACAGTACTGTGCCGCCCGCGCCTGTCGTGTGTCCGACTCTCCGAAGTCGAGCGACTGGACTACCTGAGCTTGAAGGTAAGCCCGACGCTGAGCGTGGCTGAGCCGGCACCGGCGTCAGCGTAGAGCGCCATGTTCGGCTTCAGGAAATAGCGACCGCCGATGCGGCCGATAAAATACACTGTGCCGTTGGAGCAGAAATTCACGCCGGTCACGCCGGGCCCGTTGTACGAGCAGCTGATAACCTGGTATCCCAGACCGGCACCAATAAACGCATCGAGCTTCTTCTTCGGATCGATCTTGAAGTGATAGTTCGCCGTCGCGCCGATCGGCACAACCTTCACACTCGAGCTGTACTGCCCCGAGCGGCTCGAGTAGCTATAGAAGTCAGCGCTGACGCCGATACCCAGCAGCCCATCGCCGATGTCAGGCAGCTTCCTGAACACGTGCTCGAACCGTCCGCCAAACGAAATTGTGGCGTTGCCGACATTGCCAAGCCCGAGGACGCCGCCGACGTCGGTATAGCCGAGCGCTACCTGCGCCTGCGCGCGCTGCATCGGCAGCGCCAAGAGTACTGCAACTGCAACCGCGCCAGCCAGCATGCTGCGCATGATCGTCTTCCTCGATCCTGGGGGAACTCCAGAGGCACCGCGGTCCGTCATTGGACAGGCGCTTCACCACGCGGCGGTGATGTCGCCCATCCTGCCTTACGGAATTCTTCCGCGGTGGACATCACGCCCGGAACTGACACAGCCTCCGGAGTTCCTTGTTCATTCGACCTTCACGCCGCCTTGCACACGGTGCATCGCCCAAACAGCATCACTTCATGGCCTTCAGTGATGAAGCCAGTCGGCGCGAGCTTCTGAATGTCGGCGGGGCAGCCTTCCACCTCGTACACCTTGTCACAGCTGCGACAATGGAAATGGTGATGGTGCCCAAGATGCGCCACTTCATAGCGCGGTGACTCGCCCGGCACGTCGATGCTCAAAATTTCGCCTTCGTCCACCAGCGTCTTGATGGTGCGATAGACCGTCGCGATGCCCATCGACGCGACCTCTGACTGCGCCGCCGTCAGCACTTCAGCCGGCGACAGCGGCCGATGCAGCGACGTGAACACGCGACGAATTGCACCGCGCTGCCTGGTATTCCGCTCCATCTCGTCCTCCGCCGCGAGGCGGTTGCAGGTGTGATCCAGCGATACCGACGCCAGAAGGCGCTTATTGAGAACTCATTCGTTATTGAGAATGATATGATAACGATATTCGTACGCCGGCGGGAGTCGCTGCGTTGGCCGGAGCTAGCTTTAAGGGAATGCGACTCGCCTTTGCCGCCATGCTGTGCGCCGCCTGCGCCAGCCCGACTTTCAACGGTGTCGTACTCGACCCCGCTGAAAAAGCGCCGACGCTTCGCCTGTCCGACTCCACCGGCGCCCCCTTTGACGTCGTTCAGCAGCGCGGCAAGGTAGTCATGGTCTTTTTTGGGTACACCCACTGTCCGGATGTCTGTCCCGCCACGCTGGTGGATTGGCGGCACGTCGCCGACTCGCTGGGTGCCAAGGCGTCCGGTGTGCGCTTTGTATTCGTGAGCATCGATCCCGAGCGCGACACACCGGCGCTGGTGCAGCGGTACGCCGCGCGTTTTTCACCAACGTTTGTGGGACTGACGGGCACGCGCGAGCAGCTCGATTCGCTGAAGGATGCGTGGAAGATCGCGGCGTTCCGCGACACCGGGCCGGCTGACACGACGTCCACCTACACGGTGAGTCATCCATCACAGGTGTTTGTCATCGATCGCGAAGGTCGGCTGCGATTGATTCAGCGTCCGGGGCTCACCACAACGCAGGTGGCATCCGACATCAGAGCATTGCTGTGAACGCGCGCTTACCGCTGCTGATGCTGCTGGTTGTGTTGCCGGCGTGCGGTGCAAAAAAAGCCGCCG
>JANMWU010000795.1:0-2138 GCA_031380785.1 Gemmatimonadaceae bacterium | reverse complement strand
ACGTCGAATCGTTCATCGCGCACCGCGTCTGTCACATCGCTGCAGATTGCGCTCGCATTCGTGATGGCGGCGGCACTGATGGCACGCGCTGCACAGCGGATCGCCTCCGAATCGACGTCCACCAGTCTCACGCGGCCGGTCTCGCTGAGTGTGGCTGCGAGCATGCCGAGTGCGCCGTTGCCGCAGCCCAGATCCAACACGTCGTCGCCCCGCTTCACCGACATCACGTCAGCCAGAATTGCGGTGGCCTCGTCCACATGCTCCCACGAAAACACACCGGGTCGCGAAAACAGGTGCAACGCCGTTCCGCGCAGCGTGCAATCGATCGGATTGAAAGCATCGTGCTGCAGGAACGCATGCGCGAGAATGGCGGGGTCTGCTGCAGTCGTCGCGCGCTTCACCGCCATTACGGCGCGATGACCGCTCTGCGTGCCAAGCACCGTTGCATTGCCGAACAAATCAGCCAGAAGCGTCGCGGCGGACTTGATGCCTTCATTCGTCGCGCCGGCGATGCAACACTGTCCGCCGACGCGAAGCACCGCGAAGGCGTCGGCGAGCAGCTGAAGTAATGCCGGCTTCTCCGTCGGGATTCTGATCGCGACGACATCAGCCTGCAACGACGGATCGAGTGGAGCGGAGCCGTGGCCGTGATACACGGCACCGTTCGTGACGCCGTTAGCATCGAGCGTGCGACGCGCCGCCTCTACCGCAACCAGGCTGCGGTCTGTCAGCACCACTTGCGACGCGCCGCGCGCCACCGAAGTTACGGCGGCGAACAGACCGCTCCCGCAGTGCATCTGCACCACCGTGGCGCCACGCGGCACACCAACGCGCTCCGCCAGCAGCGCCGCCGCGGCGTCGTCCCGGCCATGGCTCAATAGCCCGGGCTTGGTGGCCAGCGCTATCGGTCGGCCGTCGATGGTGACCGAGCGCGTTCGCCAGCGGCGATACTCCTGCGAGGGGGGTGATGCCGCGGATCGCGAGGCTGAGCGCATTTCGGTTTCGGATGAACCGGTGACACGCAGCCAGCCGGACCGGAAGGATAACGCCCATGGACCGCCGTCAGCCGCCACAGCTGCGGACTTATTCGCAGTTGCATGGCGTCATCCCCATCGGCAATGTTCGGTCAGTTCCCTTCCCGCGCGGACATGCTTCCTCTTCCTGTCTCCGCAAGCCCCATGAATCGCCCGCTGCGATCGGTCGCGTTCCTTTTCTGCGTTATGATGGCGCAGCCGACGCGCGCGCAGGAGATCCGCGGGCTTACCAAATTCGATGCGCGCGGCGACGCGGTCTGGGGCGCCAACATTTTGCTGTACGATTCGCTCGGGCGACAGGCTGCCACGGCGCGGTCGAATCGCAAAGGCGAATTCGCGGTCCGCGCTCCGGCGCCCGGGACGTATTGGATGCAGCTCTCCGCCAGGACCGTTGGCCGCACCGGTTCGCCTATTTTCGTGCTCGACAGCGGCGCAACGATGTTCTACGAGCATGTGTTCCGGCACAGCCTCCAGGAACGGGTGCGCGGCGAGGACTTCAGTGCGCAGTCGATCCTTCAGGGGAAGCTCGCCGACAGTTCGTCAGGCGAGCTTCACCGCGGAGTCAGCGGCGCCAAAGGCACGCAAGTTCGCGTGACGGTGCTGGCGGCCGGCACAAGTGTACCGATCACGAATGCCGAAGTTGCCCTGGTCGCAATCGATCCGCGTTTTGAACTGGTGGTGGGCAGTGAGACCGATGTGCGCGGCGGCGCCGGATGGCGCGACATGCAGCAGAGCTGGTACCGGGTAGTCGGCCGACACATCGGCTTCGAGCCTGGCGGTACGGAATCATTCCCGATAGTCGGCGACGCTGACAGTGTCGACGTCGTGCTCCGACTCAGCTCCGTGACGATGCTGGATCCGGTGAAGGTCATGGAGCAGCGGATCACAAGCTTTGGCTTCAATCTGCATCTCATGAGCCGCTTCTATCTCGGCGGCGCCGGGCTGCGCGAACGTAATCCCGCAGCGCGCAATGTGGACGAGCTGATCATGTCGCTCAACATCCCGGGGCTCAGCATCAAAACGCTCGACATGACGTCGCTGCTGCAGTATCGCGGCCAGCGCGTGCGTGTGTTCATCCTCGACGGAAGTCGGACGTCGGGCGAT
>JANMWU010000772.1:0-1909 GCA_031380785.1 Gemmatimonadaceae bacterium | reverse complement strand
GCGAGCCGCGGCGAATACTCGCGCCGGAATTTCATCCGCGCCGTGCGCGCGCGAATTGCGGCGTGACGACAAAAATTCTCAGAGAGATTACAATGGAATACACAACGCTGGGACGGACGGGTTTAGCGGTGTCGCGATTGGCGCTCGGGTGCATGAGTTACGGCGACCCGAAGTGGCGCAGCTGGGTGCTGCCTGAAGAGGATTCACAACCGTTTTTCCGTCGGGCGATCGAATCCGGGATCAACTTCTTCGACACCTCGGACATGTACTCGCTTGGCGTCAGCGAGGAAGTCACTGGCCGGGCGCTGCGCCGATACGGCAATCTCGACGAGCTGGTGATCGCGACCAAAGTCCACTTCCCCGTGGGCGACGGGCCGAACATGAAAGGACTGGGCCGGAAGCACATCGTGCAGGGATGCGAGGCGTCACTGAAACGGCTGGGCGTAGAGACCATCGATCTCTATCAGATTCACCGCCTCGATCGCTCGGTGCCGATGGACGAAACGCTCGAGGCACTCGATCACCTGGTGCGCAGCGGCAAGGTGCGATACCTCGGCGCCAGCACCATGCACGGTTGGGAGTTTGCGAAAGCGCTGTACTCCAGCAACGCGCATGGCTGGGCGCGATTCGTGAGTATGCAGAACCACTACAACCTTCTGTATCGCGAAGAGGAGCGCGAGATGATGCCGCTCTGCATCAGCGAAGGGGTTGGCGTAATTCCATGGTCACCGCTGGCGCGCGGCCTGCTCGCGGGTCGGCCGCGTGCGCAGGCGGGTGGTGCAACTGCTCGCGCCGCGTTCGACGCCGCGTCAGTCGATTATCTCTACGATCATCCCACTGACGATGCGATCATCGCCGCCGTGCGATCTGTCGCCGCCGCGCGAGAGCTGCCGATGGCACAGGTTGCGCTGGCGTGGCTGCTGCAGCGACCGGGCGTCACGGCGCCAATCATCGGCGCCACCAAACTCGCGCAACTCGATGACGCGATTGCCGCGATGACTGTGAAACTCACGCCAGACGAGTGCGCCGCGATGGAAGCACCGTATGCTGCGCACGAAGTGCGAGGCTGGATCTAGTGTAGCGTCGCCTCGTCGGCACGCGCTCCGTCAGTGACGTGGATCGCTATTTCAGCGCGCGCAGTTCAGCCGGCGTCCATGGCGTTGTCCGCGCCGCGAATTTTGCGCGGGCTGCTTTCACCTGCGCCACCGTTACCGGCGTGCCCTTGTTGCCCCACTGACTGCGCGCATAAGTCAACGTCGCGGCGAGATCGGCGTCGTTGAGGACACTCTCCCACGCCAGCATGGCACCGTTGAACTTCGCACCCTTCACCTCAATCTCACCTTGCAATCCCTTGAGCACGATCGCAATCGGGATTTCAGCGCGACCATTCAGCCACTCCGAGCCAGCCAGTGGCGGAAATACCGTCGGCATGCCAGCACCCGTCGCCTGGTGACAGGCCTGACAGACTTCGGTGTACTTGTTGACGCCCTGTTGCACTGCAGCGACACGACGCACGGCCGGCGGCGCTGTGTAGGCACGAACGGGCGCCGTCGGACGAGCCGCCGCCGCAACCGGCTGACGTAATCCGATCACGACGGCCGCGCCGCCGAGCATGACCGCTGCACACAGAACGCGCTGGAAGGTCGGTGACATGATGAACAGGTCGGTGAAATTCGAGGGGTGACTGGGTCGCTGGAACGTACGCACGTCGAATGTCGACCGCACAAGCGCTCGATCGCCGCCTACGCGGATCTGGCCAACGCCTGCTCGATGTCCCAGACGATGTCGTCGCGATGCTCCAGACCGACCGAAATCCGGATCAGTCCCGGCACGATCCCCACCTGCAGCCGCTCGGCCTCTGACAGCTTGGAATGGGTGGTGGACGTGGGGTGCGTCACGATGCTGCGCA
>JANMWU010000746.1:0-3139 GCA_031380785.1 Gemmatimonadaceae bacterium | reverse complement strand
GTCGTCGGCACGCGCAGGAACTCCACGCCGCGTCCCTTCAGCTCCGTGACGGTCTGGATGATGTCGTCGGTGGCAAGGGCGAGATGCTGCACACCGGCGCCACGGTAGAACTCCAGATACTCATCGATCTGGCTCTTCTTCTTGCCGGCGGCCGGCTCGTTGATCGGGAACTTGATGCGATCGTTGCCGCTGGCGACCACCTTCGACATGAGCGACGTGTATTCAGTGCTGATGTCGCTGTCGTCGAACGAGATGAGATTCCGGAACCCCATCACGTCTTCGTAAAACTTGACCCACGTGTTCATCTTGCCCAGCTCTACGTTGCCGACGCAGTGATCGACGTACTGAATGCCGACGGGTGTCGTGACGAGCTCGGATGTCCGCGCTTCGAAGCCCGGCATGAAGATGCCAGTGTAGTCGCTGCGCTCGACGAGGGTATGAATCGTCTCGCCGTAGGTGCAGATGGCGGCCGTGATCACTCGACCGTATTTGTCTTCACTCACCTTCGGCGCGGCCCAGGACCTGGCGCCGCGCTCGAGGGCCAGACGGTACAGCTCGCGCGCGTCATCCACCCAAAGCGCGATATCCTTCACGCCGTCGCCATGCTGCTGCACGTGCCGGTTGATCCAGTGATCGGGATCAAAGGCACTGGTGAGCACCAGCCGGATCTTGTTCTGTTGCAGTACGTACGAGCAGGTCGCACGCTCACCGGTCTCCGGTCCGCGATAAGCCACCAGCTGATAGCCGAACGTGGTGCGGTAAAAGTGCGCCGCCTGCTTCGCATTACCAACCAGGAACTCGACGTAGTCGGTGCCGTTGATCGGGAACGTATCGAGCGTGGCCGCTGCGTCGGGCCGAGTCTGAGTCGCCATCAGTGTCCAGCCTCCAGGAAGCTGCGCAGGTCCGACTCGCTGATTGCGGGTTCACCCGGCGCGACGTTGTTCAGTTTTCCGTTCTTCATGCAGGTGCCGTCATCGGTCAAAGCGGACGGGGACGTGCCGGTATTGCGCTGCAAGTCTGTAAGATACGGACTCGACCCCGGTGTGTGTTGTCGGGTTCCACCTGCCAGGTTCCGGTCGCCAGACTCCGCCGCCGGCCTTACCGTCCCACAATCCATGCGCGCCATGCGATTTCTGACCGCCAGCACGCTGTTCACGCTAACCGCCGCAATGACTGTTTCCGCTCAACGTGCCACGCCGCCCATCGCGCCAATAGTGCCGAAGGTCGACACGATCCACGGCAACATCGTGGTGGACGACTACGCCTGGTTCCGCGACCGCAACAATCCCGCGGTGATTGCGCATCTGAACAATGAGAATGCGTACACCGAGTCGATGACTGCTGGCACGAGGAGCCTCCGCGATGCGCTATACGCAGAGCTCGTCGGGCGCATCAGGGAGACCGATCTCACAGTGCCGACGTGGGACGCGCCATACTGGTACTACACGCGCACCGAGCAGGGGCAGGCGTATCCGATCTTCTGCCGCAAACTGAAAACGCTTGAAGCGACCGAACAGGTCATCTTCGATCAGAATGCCGAAGCGAAGGGCCGCAAATTCTTCAGCCTTGGCGGATTCGACGTCAGCCCCGATCACAAGCTGCTGGCGCTGCTGGTGGACACGACCGGGTACGAGGATTTCACACTGCGCGTGAAGGCCCTGCGCACCGGCAAGTTTCTCCCCGATCGCAAGGAGAAGCTGGGTTTCGGCCTGGCCTGGGCGAGCGACAGCCGAACGCTGTTCTACATGAGCACCGACAGCGCCAAGCGTGGCGATCGGGTGTGGCGGCACACAGTCGGCAGCTCGGTTCGCACCGACGTCGACGTGTATCACGAGCCGAACGTGCTGTTCAACGTCGGCGTGCAGCGGATGCGCAGCGGCAGGTTCATCGCCATCTCGGCCGGCAGCTTCACGCAGGGAGATGTGCGCATCATCGACGCCGCTCACCCGACACGTCCCGCCCGCCTGATCGCTGCGCGTCGTCCGAATGTCGAGTACAACATCGAGCATGGAAACGGATACTTCTGGATCGTCACCAACGACGGCGCCCCCAACTTCAAGGTCGCACGCGTCCGCGACAACGCTGCCGATCTGACGAAGTGGGAAGACTGGCTGGCGCCGCGGGCGGACGTCTTCGTGGAAAGCATCAACGTCTTCGAGAAGTACGCGGTGGTGAGCGAGCGCCGTGAAGGGCTGCGCCACCTCACCATCACGCCGCTCCCGAGCGGCACCGCGCACGACGTCAGCTTCCCTGAGTCGGCGTACGGCGTATCGCTGGCGACAAATCCGATGTTCGAAACCACGGCGCTGCGCTTTACCTACTCGTCGCTGGTCACGCCGAGCACCGTGATCGATTACGACATGGCCACCAACCAGCGCACAGTGAAGAAGCAGCAGGAAGTCCTTGGCGGCTACGACGCGACGAAATACGGCGTCGAGCGACGGATGGCGAAAGCGCGCGACGGCGTGATGGTGCCGGTTTCCATTGTGTATCGCCTGCCGCTGATGCGCGACGGCAAGCGCCCGCTGCTGGAATACGCATATGGCTCATACGGCGCCAACACCGAGCCGACCTTCAGCTCGAATCGCGTGTCGCTGCTGGACCGCGGCGTGATCTACGCCATTGCGCACATCCGCGGCGGGCAGGAGATGGGCCGCTCGTGGTATGACGACGGCAAGATGATGAAGAAGAAAAATACCTTTAACGACTTCGTCGACGTGGGCGAGTTTCTGGTGGCCGAGGGCTATACATCGAAAGACCGCATGCTTGCGAACGGCGGCAGCGCCGGCGGCTTGCTGATGGGAGTCGTCGCCAACATGCGCCCCGATCTCTACAAGGCGATCATCGCTGCCGTGCCGTTCGTGGATGTGATCAACACCATGTCCGACGCCAGCATCCCACTCACCGCGCAGGAGTGGGAACAGTGGGGCAACCCGGCCAGGCCCGACGAGTACGCCTACATGCGCACGTACTCACCCTACGAAAACGTCGAGCACAAGGCGTACCCGGCGATGCTGGTCACCAGTGGCCTGAACGACAGCCGCGTGGCGTACTGGGAACCCACAAAATGGGTGGCACGACTGCGTGAACTGAAAACCGACACCAACCCTCTCCTGCTCCGCATGAACATGGGCGCCGG
>JANMWU010000701.1:0-2962 GCA_031380785.1 Gemmatimonadaceae bacterium | reverse complement strand
ACCGCCAGCTGCATTCCCAGCAACTCGCGAGCGACGCGGGCTGGGTCGCGATCGTAGAACGCGCGTGGAAGTGCAGCAGACATTCGCGAAAGATGAACGGTCCGACGCAAATCGCCCGCGCCACCGGACTCGTTGACGCGGGCGATTTGCAGACACAACGACGACTACCGCTTGGCGACTTTCTTTGCCGCTGTCTTGGCGGCAGGAGTTTTCGCGGCCGACTTCTTCGCCGGTGCGGATTTCTTCGCGGCCGACGGCGCAACCTTGGCCGCAGGTGCCGACTTGGCGACCTTCGCGGCCGGCGCTGACTTCTTCGCCGCCGGACGACCACCGTTGCTGCGTGCGACTGGTGTGGCGACTGCCGGTTCCGCTGCGACTGGCGCCGCAACGATCGGCGCTGCCTTGGCGATGGGCGCCGCCGGCGGATGCTCATCCACCACACCAACCATCAGCAGATCGGGTGGTGGCGCCGAAAGACGTCCACCGCGCGATCCACCGCGCGAACCCATGCCGCGTGGCGCCGGCGGACCTGCCGGCGCTTTCGGCGCATGTGCAGCATCGTGTTTCGCCAGCTGCTCCGACACCCCTTCCACCTGCTGAACAGGTGCGACTTCCCACGAATCGCCACGCTTGCGGAGGTCGATCACATCCGCGTCGTGCGCATCCTGCAGAATGCGCGTGAAGTTGCGTTCGTTCAGGCTCTCGCTGTCGCGACCAAGCAGCGCGGCGGCGCTTTCGCGCACGGCGAGCATCGCGGCCGGCAGATCGTTCTTCACAGTTGCGGCAACCGCCTTCCGCACCAGGTCGAACGCTTCATTGCGCGTAAGACGCTCGCCACCGAGTCCGATCGAATCGCGACCCTGCGCGGCACGCGGAGTCTCGCTGCGTGGAACGTCGGCGTGCGCTGCGGCGACCGTTTCGGGCGCAGCAACCGCCGGACGCTCGCCGCGTGGTGCGCGCTCCGGTCGTGGCGCACGCTCGGCACGCGGCGCATCCGCCACCGGCGCGTGAGCGACAACCGCTTCCGCCGCGTCGGTCGAAGCGGGCTCGCTGGCGGCAACGGCGGTCGAGACGACGTCGCCGAGTACACGCGGCTCGCGCGGTTCACGATCGCGTCCACCGCGTCCGCGGCCCCGGCCGCGACGACGACGACCACCACGCTCCTCGCCTTCCTCCTTCTCGGCCGCTTCGTCCAGCGCGCCGGCGACATCGGCACTGGCGATGACTGGCGCCGCGCCTTCCTTGCCGCCTGGCGGGGCAATTTCGAACTGTCCGTTCTCGAGTCGTGTGAGGGTGAGCAGCCCTTTCTGCGCCGCCTCCTGCACGAACTTGGAGAACTTGGACATGCCGAGGTCTTTTTCGTCGAAGCCGTTGTCGATGTCCTGCATCACCTGCTTCAGACGATCGGCGCGCATTACGTCGCCATTGCGCACCATACGGGCCAGTGACTCGGTCAGGAGCTCCCATGGATCGCGCTTGACCTGCTCCTCATCGCTCGTCTTCACCAGGCCGGCGAGCGCGTTGTAGCTGTAGTATTCGTCGCAATTCATTACCAGCAGATCGCTGGAACTTTCGCGGATACCGACGCCGATGACGTACTTGCCGTACTCCTTGAGCTTCATGACCATGCTCGAGAAGTCGGAATCGCCGGAGAGCAGAATGAAGGTGCCGATCTCGGGGCGCGTGAACATCAGTTCGACGGCGTCGATGGCCAGTCGGATGTCGGTCGCATTCTTCTTCGAGCTGCCGTAGGCGGGGGCCATGATCATGTCGATCGATGACTCGGCGAGTGGGACGACGTATTGCGGATAGCGGCGCCAGTCGGCGTAGGCGCGCTGGACGGCGACCTTGCCCTTGATGATGTCCGACGAGAGGAGGTTTTTGAGCTCCGTCTGCAGGTCGGAGCGGATGCCCATCGTGACGTTGTCGAAGTCGATGAGCAGAGCGGCGTTTGGCGCCGTGCTGTACTGCGAGTAGTTGGGGAGGGCGGCAGCCGTTGTGCTGCCGGCCTGCGGCCCGCGGTGCACCGGGGCGATATGCCCTCGGGGTGCGTGCGGGCGCGGCGTGCGTCCGTTCATGTAACTGGGGATGTGAAGAAGCGAATTGCACGCGCCGCAGCGGCGTAGGTGCCGGCGGCTGCGCGGTCGCTCTCCCCGGCGCCCCGCCATGAAATTCAGGGCAAGGCCAGCCGGAGGCCGCGACAGCGGAAGTGCACCGGATAAACTAACGACGACGGCGCGCGAGCGCACGGAGGCCGTCCCGCACGCCTCCAAATGGGTAGAATCCCCGAAACCTCCCCCCTCTCCATCGCGTACTTCGCCACAGTGTCCCGTCTGGGGTTTCGAACCCGTCTGCTGCTCGTGCTGATGGCATTCGCCGTGCTGCCGGCGGCGACGCTGATGGTCGTCGGCCTGGCGGCGGCGAATCAGGTGCTGCCGTTCATGGCGTCCGGCGGGGCGTGGTCACGCGTGGCAGAAACCGGCAGCAGGGCGCTGGCCGCGTCGCGCGGTGCGACGTCCAGTCCGGCAGCGATTGCGGCGCTGGACGCGCATGAAGCGGAGTTGCAGGCGTCGCTGGACCAGGCCAAGCGCCTGGAGTATCTGGCACCGCGTGTGATCCGGCCGGTGCTGGTGGTCGTCGTGGTGCTGTTCCTCGCGCTGGCGGTCATCGCCGGCCGGGTGGCGGGACATCTCAGTCGGCAGCTCTCCCGGCCGCTGGACGAGGTGGTGGAGTGGACGGAACGGATCGCCCGGGCGGAGGCGGTCCCATCGGGTACACCGAGTCGCGGTGCGCCGGAGTTCGAGGTGCTTCGATCAAGGATGCGGACCATGGCCACTCAGCTCGATGCGGGACGGAAAGCGGCCACAGAGGCGGCGCGCCTTGGCGCGTTCCGCGAGACCGCGCGGCGCGTGGCGCACGAGCTGAAGAATCCGCTGACGCCGATTCGCTTCGCCGTCTCACG
>JANMWU010000681.1:0-5651 GCA_031380785.1 Gemmatimonadaceae bacterium | reverse complement strand
CATCGGGAGGGCGCGAGTATCGGCGCCAGCCGCGATCGACCGGCCGCGCGCAGCGAACTCGTCGATCTCTGCGGCATCTCGGCCCGCCTTCGGCTGACGCAGCGTTTTTTCCCCGAGCGCCTGCCTGCCGTATATTCGAGTTTGTTTGGCGCGGCACTCAATCGGCTCCGGCGCGGGGATCCGCGTCGGGCAGCGGCGGTGGCGCGCCTCGTGCTCGGAGGCGGCCTGCCGGCTCCGCGGCCGACACCGCTCGCTGCCCCCGCGCCACCCACCCTCTGTGACCGCTGAGCCCCCGCTGACGAGTCCTGGTCTCACGCCGCTTCCGATCGAGGAGTTTTCGATCGTCGAGCTGCGTCGCGGAGTAGCTCGCCGGTGGCGCTGGTTGCTCCTCGCACCGGTGCTCGCGGCGTCGCTCGGTGCCATCGCGGCCGCGCTGTGGCCCAAGACGTGGACCGCCACAACCACATTCGTGCCTGAGCAGGCGCTCGGTTCCAATAACGCCGGAATTCTCGGCGCACTTGGCGGGCTGGGCTCTCTCCTCGGTGATGCCGGCGGCGGCGGCGCCAGCGCGCTCTCGAAGCTCAAGGACGGACCATCCACCGAGTTCTTCGCGGATGTACTCACGAGCACCGAACTGCTGAGCGAAACGCTGCGGACACCATTCCGGGATCCGGAAACTCCGGCCGTACAGCGCCCGCTGCTCGATCTGATTGACGTGAGTGGATCGACGCCGGAGCGGCGGTTCGGAAACGGCCTGCGCAAACTCGAGCGCAAGGTGCTTGTGAACATCAGTCGCAAGAGCAGCATCGTGAACCTGAGTGTCACACTTCGCGATCCCTTTCTCTCAGCGGCGGTCGCAAATCGGATGCTCGGGCTGCTCAATCGATTCAATCTCGAACGGCGCCAGCGCTCTTCCACGGAGCAGCGCCGGTTTGCCGAGATGCGGCTGGCGACTGCGCGGGTCGAGCTGGACTCGGCTGAACGGCTCAAGCAGGCCTTTCTCGAGTCGAATCGCAACTATTACGCGTCACCGCGCCTGATGGCGATGTTCGACCAGCTGGATCGTTCGCTGATCGTGAAGGAAGGAATTCTCATCGGGCTCACGAAGACCTACGAAGAAAGCCGCATCGCTGAAGTACGTGACACTCCGCTGCTGACGGTTGTCGATGTTGCGACGCCGCCCGATCGCCCACTACAGCGGCCGCTGCTCTGGGGCGGAATCGCGAGCGCAGCCGGCGCAATACTGGGCCTGATGGGTGTCGTGTTTGCGGCGCTCTCTGATCGACAGGAAGCAGCACAGCCCGTTCGACTCGGCGCGCCCGGCGACACGGCGATCCGGGCAGTTTCCTGACGGCGGTGCAGTCCCTCACACTGCCGCCGGCATACGCGACGCCCAGCGCATCGTCGGTTCGCCACTACGCGACGCTGATCGTGGTCGCGACGCTGCCGCTGACGTACGCAATGACGTTGCGCGTCGTGTTCCCAGTCAAGATTTACGAGCTGGTGCTGTGCATTTGCGCGGTGCTGATGGCGTGGGAAGGGCGGTTTATTCTGGCACCGGGCCTTAGACCGTTCGCGCGTCCGATTCTCGCGTTCCTTGCCTGGGCCTCGGTGGTGCTGGTGGTTCGCCTCGCGGTTCCGCTTGACTCGTTCACGACTGACGGTTTCGAGGCGCGACTCGGCCCGGTCGGTGATGCGGTTGTCAAAATTGCGTACTGGCTCCTCGCGCTCTTTGCGTTCGCACTCGTCGCGACGGCCGCATACGAAAACCCGCGCCGTGTCGGACGTTGGTGGTGCGTCGGTGCAATCGGGGCCGCCATATATGGCTGGCTGCTGCTGCTGTCGTCGGTATTTGCGTTACCTGCACCACTCCTGCCCGGCATGATCAGTCCGCAGATCATCAATATCGCTGGTCGCGAACTTTTCCGCGGCGGCACGTTCGAGGAGGGCAACTATTTCGCGATGTATTTGCTGACGTCGCTCGCCGTGGCGCTGTGGATGCGCTGGCGCTGGACTGCGGTGGTGATGGCGACGACAGTTTTCATCACGTTCTCGACGGCAAACGTGGTGGCGTTGGCACTGTTTGGATGCATCTACGCACTTGGCGTCGGCGCGCAAGACCGCGATCCTCGCGGACGATTCTACGCCGGCGCGCTCTTCGTCGCAGTGACGGCGATCGTGCTCGCAGTCCTGATTGCGACCGGATATGTCTCGGAATTCTTTATCGCGAAGTTGTCGACTGAAGAGTTCGGATCCAAGCTTGATCGCGTTGATCTCGCTGTGGCGGGTCTCCGGATGTCGGTTGATCACCCCATCATGGGGGTGGGCATTTCGCACTACGGATTCAACTACCGGCCATATCAACTCACGGATTTTTTTGATCGCTCCCGTCCGGTGAAACCGATTGCCAACAATCCGTGGGTTGAGCTGTTCGCCGAAACGGGCATCATAGGCGCCGCACTCGTGCTGACTTTCGCTCGTCGTGTCTGGCGAAAGGCCTCCGGATTTGACAGTCTGCCGTTCCGCGCAGGTCTGGCTGGCGTGGCCCTTGGCCTGTTCACGTTTCCCAGCATCACGGTGTTGTTCATCTGGGCATTCTGCGGTCTCGTGGTTGGTGTCCGCCTGCGACACGAACAGGAGACGCGCGTTCGCGCCGCATGACACGCCCGCAACTCGTGAACATTCTCGGGCGGCAGTACCTGCTCCCCACCTGGTACCCTGCTCCGCTGGTCACTGGCCTCGCGCTCGTCGATCAGGGCCGGCGGCTCGTGAGCGCGCCCGCGCCGCCTCGTGCAATCCCCGATCTCACGCACGCGACGATCATCATCGCGAAGCCCGACCACTTCGGCGACCTGATTCAGGCCACCGCGTTATTCCGCGCTCTGCGCGACCGGCTCCCCTCGGCGCGCCTCGTGCTGGTGCACGGCTCATGGGCGCGCGAAGTCGGCCACTGGCTTGTCGCGCACGATTACGTGCACGATCTCGTGACGTACGATGCGGCGTGGCTGCAATCGGCTGACGCATCGTGGCCGACGCGCATCCGCGTCGAGCGCGAAACTCGGGCCAGTGCAGCCGAAGCGATCAGGGCACTGCGACCGGACGTCTATCTCGACATTCGATGCACGTCGCCGAGCACGATTGATCTTGCAATCGCGAGCAACGCGCCGCTGCGCATTGGTTTCGGCCTCCGCGGGCGCAGCTGGGAATACCACGCATTGATTCCGTATCGCGCCGACGCTTCGCTCGGACAGAACTGGCTGCATGCACTGGACGTACTTGGATTGCCGGCGGAGACATACCGCGGCCCGGTGCTGCCGACGACTGCAACGGCGAGTGCCGACGCACCGATCATCGTGCAACCGGGCAGTCGTAACGCGGCCAAGGAGGCGCCGTTTGCGCTCTGGTCGGCGCTGTTGCCCGAACTCGCGCGTCGCGCGCCAGTAACCATTGTAGGCAACGCCCGCGATCGCGCGCGCTTCGCATCACTCCAGGCATTGGTGCCGCCCGGACGTGTGCACGATGCAATGGGTGCAACAGGCTTTGCTGACCTGGTCGCGCTGACGGGCCGGGCGCGCGCCGCAATCGGTGTTGAATCGATGGTCGCGCATCTCGCGGTCGGACACGGAAAGCCAACCGTTGTCCTCAACAATCCCGATGCGTCGGGAATCATTGCCTTCCCTGACGGCTTGCCGTCATTGACCTTTGTCGACATGACTCTCGATCCGCAGCGCGCCGCAGCCGCCACCCTGGCGCACATCGACCGGTGCCTCGCCTGATGCGTGTCGCGATCATCCACGACTGGCTCACGACCTGGGCCGGCGCCGAGTGCGTTCTGCAGCGGTTGCTGACACTGATGCCCGACGCCGATCTGTACTCCACCATCGACACGCTGCCGGAAGAGTACCGAATCGGGCTGGTGGGACGCACGCCGCACACAACCATGTTGCAGCGCGTGCCGAAGCTTGAGGAGTACTATCGCATGCTGTTGCCGCTGATGCCGATGGCGATCAAGCAGTGGGATTTCAGCCACTACGATCTGATCGTGTCGAGTTCGCACGCCGTCGCCAAAGGCATCACCGTACCGAAGGGCGTCCGTCACGTCTGCTACTGCCATACGCCAATGCGCTACGCGTGGGATCTCGAAAACGCGTATCTCGACAGCAGCGGGTTTCGCGGCCCGAAGGCATGGGCGGCACGCCGCGTACTTTCGCAGCTGCGCCGCTGGGATCGCCGCAGCGCCGACGGCGTCACCGAGTTCATCGCTAATTCATCCTATATCTCGGCACGCATCAGGCGCTGCTACGGCCGCGAGAGCATTGTCGTGCACCCGCCGGTGGATACGGCCGGATTCACGCTCAACGCCGCACCACGTGCGACCAACTTCGTCACGGCCGGCCGGATCGTGCAATACAAGCGCATCGACCTGCTGGTTGAAGCCTTCCGGCTGCGGCCAAACGAGCGACTGATCGTGATTGGCGATGGCCCTGGCCGCGCGGCGATCGCGTCCGGCGCGCCACCAAACGTGCATTTCACCGGCCGTTTGCCATTGCCCGAACTTCGCTCACACCTCCAGACGGCGCGCGCGTTTCTCTTCGCGGCGGAGGAGGACTTCGGCATCACACCGCTGGAAGCGCAGTCATGCGGCACACCCGTGATCGCATTCGGTCGCGGCGCCGCCACAGAAACCATTCGTGGCCTCGATCACGCCACACCGACCGGCGTGTTTTTCGGTGCGCAGACGCCGAACGCAGTCGTGCGCGCACTTGACGATTTCTACGCTCACGAGCTCGAAATAACCGCAACTGCCTGCCGCAATAACGCGCAACGCTTTGCCACGGCGCGCTTCGATCAGGGGATGCGCGATGCGCTCGGCATTGTGACAGAGGAACGCCGCACGGCGGCGCTGGCGACGCGCTGATGGGATCCATGCCATGACAAGGGCTGCCTTGACGGGGTGCCGCGGGTCTCGCGATAGCCCTGCGACACCCATGAAACGCCATCGCCGTCCACAGAGCTGAATTCCGGGCCGTTCGGCGCGCGACTCGTTCAGGAACCTCCACGGAAACGAAATCTCCCCCGCGCGGCAACACCGTGCGGAGGAGATATCGTCTCACTTTGCGGCCGGTCGCCGCCCAAGCGTCGCTCCGGAGCGTCCCGCTAGAAGAGCTCCTGGCCGTTTCCGATCAGACCCACACCGCAATCAATCACTTTGTTCAGGCACTGCGTGACGATCTGGCTCATCGTACCGGCATCCCAGCCCATCATCCAGTCGGCGTGCGCGGAGAAGCCACCACGCAACGACGTTGAATAGTTGTCCGAAGCGAGGCGCCAGACGTTCACATTCGCGCCCGGCTTCACCGTCCAGTGAATGATTTCCGTGACTTGCGGCAGCGGGACGGGATGCGTCGACGGGCAGACGCTGCGCGGGCTGCCATAGATCGGGTAGGCCATGTGACTCTTGTGATCCGGCGAATCGAGATTAACGCCGTCCCAGCACTGCGGGAAGAGCACGACCATCGTCACTGCGTCACCAACCGGGCAATTCGGGATCGATCCGGCGTCAGGGATGTACGCGTTCTGGCAACCCCAGATCACCTTGAAATCCTGGACGCTGCGGTTGGTCACATCACCAGCAATCATCCGCAGGCCCG
>JANMWU010000676.1:0-2607 GCA_031380785.1 Gemmatimonadaceae bacterium | reverse complement strand
GCGGGCGGTTCAGCGTGAGGGTCCAGACTTCGGCCTGGCGATCGATCAGCACGGTGTTCATCGGTGGGTGTCAGCGTTTCATGTAGAGGGTGTTGAGGGGCAGGCTGAACATCATCTTGAGTGCCCACAGGCCGAGCGCGATTTGCACGACTCCGAGCATGGTTTGCCCAAGGGGCTGGGTGTTTGCCAAGATGGCGATGGACGGAAAGGCCAGCCCCATCATCGCCAGGGAAGCGATGCGCGCCCAGCGTCGGCCGCGGGTCAGCATCACGTTGAACCAGGCCGAAAAGCCGATGAGGGCGACATCGATGGCCAGGTAGCCGACGAGCTCGCTCTGAGGCTTGCCGACAGCGTCGGCCAGGATGTAGAGAACGCCCAGACCGAAGCCGACCCAGAGCACGGTCTTGAACGTCGTCATCGCGTCCCTGGCCGAGGCCTTCATGACCGCAGCGCCGTCGCCGCTGTCGCGCTGCGCATCTTTGTCCCAGTCGTGTTCGCCTTCGGGATCGAGCAGCTTGCGGATCGCGGCGCCGAGCCGGTCGGCGTCAAAGCTGAAACGGCTGTCCGACACCTCGATTGCGTTGCAGCGGGCGAGCGCCGCCAAGGGCACTGGCAGGGCATCGGTGCGCGGCATCGCGGCGCCGCCGACCAGCACCGGGATCACGCGCGGCTTGCTTGCCAGCGCTGAGCTGCGTTCGCGCACGACAAAGTCGTCGGGGTTGTCGAGCCTGCGCTTGCCGTTTTCGTCGGCCGCCGCCGACCAGCTGCGGCCGATGACCGCCAGCACGACCCGGCTCGACTCGAGCGTGCGGTTGATGGCGTCGACGAAGTCCTCGCCGGGGTCGATGGCGTCGATGTCCATGAAGACCTTATGGTCGGGGAAGCTGCGCCGCAGATGGTCATAGAGGCGGCCCGCATACGGGGCACTGTCATAACGCCGGTAGTTGATGAAGATTCCGTCCATGGGCAGCTCCGCAGTGGTTCGTTGGCACCCGCGCGGTGGCGCGCAGAGGCGGCGTCATCATTGGCAACCGGTGGCAACCGGTGGACATGGGTGACGATCATCGCAGGTTGGGCGTCGCCAAATCAGTTCGCCGCGATTCGCTGCCCGGTGCAAGCGCTGCGAAGTGACAGATCGCTTTCCTCGTATTGAAGTAGACAACTTTGCTTTGCCGGCTGTGAGGGCGAATCTTTCACTCAGTGGGGGAGTTCACCTGGGAAGGCACGTCCTGCGGGCTGGGACAAGCTTGCTTTGCGTTACCCCTAGAAATGCAATCGACTGGGTGCGCGGGACGCCCGAAACTTCAGAGGCTCGTCGCTTTGGCGAACTTCCTTTGAGGAGACTTCTCATGCCCCAGCGTCCGTCCACAGCCAGCAGGTACCTGCTCGATATCGACGGTGCTGCCGTCACTTCGCTGAGGCAGTTCAGTGGCCTGGGTGCCGAAGCCGATATCGCGCAGTCCGACACTGGCCCCGACAGCCCGCCGAAGAAGCATGTGGCGAATGTCAAATGGACGCCCGGCCGGGCGAAAGTCGGCATCGCGATGGGCAAGGGGCTTTACGGCTGGCTCAAGGCCGCGTTGGACGGCGGCAACAGCATCGGCAAGAGCGCCAGGAACGGCGTCTTCAAAGTCGCTGACTTCAACAACAAGCTGAAATGGGAGCGCACCTTTTCCAACGCCCTGCTCACCGAGTTCACCGTTCCCAAACTCGATGGCGCCAGCAAGGAAGCCGGTCTATTCGACGTCGCGTTCGAGGCCGAGCGGGTCAGTTGGGCGGCGGGCAACGGTGAAGACATCGGCGGCAAGATCACCCCGAAGTTGGCAGTTTGGATAAGCTCGAATTTCAAGGTCACGATCGGCGACCTGCCCTGCGCGCGCGTGGCCTCGGTGGACGCGTTCACCTGGCGCCGCGCACGGGCCTCGGGGGCCGGCATCGGCGATGCGCACGAGGTCGGCACGCGGCCAGCCGCAAGCGCCAGCGTGCCCGACATCACGCTCAGTATTTCCAGCGCGGACTACGCCGCCTGGGCCGATGCCGCGAAGAAGTGGTTCTTCAAGGGCGCGAGCCTTGAAGCCAACGAAATGAAAGGCCGTATCAGCCTGCTCAGCCCGACCTTGAAGGACGCGGACGAGTTGGGCAGCATCGATCTCGTCAACGTCGGTTTCAAGAGCTTCGCCCATGAGGACGCGACGTTCAACAGCGAACAAATTCCGCGTTTCACGGTCGTGCTCTACGTCGAAAAAATGATGTTGAACATCAAGACGCTGGACGGCTGAGTCGACCGGCTCGGGCGCCCGTGGCCATTGAAGCGCCGGCTGGCGCCTGGATCATGAGGACTTCGTCAAGGTCAGCCACCGGAGGCCGGCGTCTGCGGCTCAACTCAAATGTTAGGGCTCAGGGACGAAGTACCAGCGCCACCGTCTGCGCCGCCAGTTCATCCAGGCTCACGTGCGTGGCCGAGCTTGGCTTGGCGCGTGGTTTGGCGCGTGGTTTGATGCAATACCAGGTGGCAGAAAAATTGATCGCGCCGAGGATCATCAAGCGTGCCAGCTTGGCGTCGGTGCGCAGCTTGCCCTGTGCATACAACTCCTCAAGCGTGTGCTG
>JANMWU010000660.1:0-2595 GCA_031380785.1 Gemmatimonadaceae bacterium | reverse complement strand
TTCGCTCCCTGCTCAGCTGTGAGCACAAGCACCCACGGTGTTCCGTCCTGCCACTGCTTTGCGAGCGCATAGTGCCCGACGCTCTGCTTCGTGATCAGGAGCGGCAGCGTCACACGCTTGCCATTCACCAGACCCTCGGCACGGGCCGTGACAGTCAGGTCGGCGATTTCGGTGTGGTGCATGGTTTCCACCAGCAGGACTGCACCGGCGGTCGCTTTCGACGGATCTGTTACCGGACGAACGGTGATGTGCGGCGGCCCGAACGAAAAGCCGACGGCGATCGATGCGACCGCGAGTGCGTGCATTGCGATGCGCGGGAGTGCGAGTGGCATGTGGTGCTCCGCGAGAGAGAGATGGTGGTGTTCTCTCGTTTGATGTCACGAATCGCTTCTGCGTTTAAGGAATTTCTGCAGAATTCGGACGGTCCGCGCCTGACGTCGCGGAGCGCGCATCTTCCTTCGGGCATCGCGTCGCGACGTCGCCGCCGCTGCCCAATGATCTCAGTGCCTCTTCGATGTCGGGTTGGACGTGACCGTTACGGCGCCTTTGAATGTCCGCGCGATCACACGACCGTTGGCGGCGTTGCCGGTGAGCGGTGGTGAAGTGACCTTGCCAGCGCGGGAGCTCAGCTCGAGCATGGGTGCGCGTCGCGCATCAATACCGATCCGAATTGCTCCGGCGTGCGTCTGCAACTCGGCCAGCGACGCCCCCAATCGTGTGGCGTCGAACACGATGTCGCCACCGATCGTTTCGACACGACATTCGGGCGTCGCTCCAGTCATCGTCACCGCGCCGCTGACGCTGGTGATTGATGCGGTTCCGGTCACGTCGTGCAGTGTCATCGGTGCTTTTCCGCCGCGCACGCGAATGTCGCCGCGCACGGCGTCGAGCTGCACTGCGGCATCGATCGACTCCACGGAAACAACGCCGGACGCCTGGCGCACGGTGATGCTGCCGCCGACCGCGTATAGCTCCAGTTCGCCGGATGTGCCGACAGTCTCAATTGTGCCGACGGTCATCTTTACCCACACATGCGCGCGGCGCGGGACCGTGACCGACCAATCGGCTTCGGCCGGATTTGTGTCGCCGGAGCGCAGTGGTTCGACGCCGAATTTCACGTAGTCGCTGCGCCCGCCGCCGAACATCGAGGAATTCGCGCCGATACTGCCTGCGACCGCAATGGAGTCGCGATCCCAGACTGTCACGCGCACGCGACCCGAAGGAACGAAGATCCGCATGTTCACTGTTGGCGTCGCGGCGAAGCCACGCATCGTCGGTGGTTTCGGCGACGGCGGCGATGACGCTTGCGCACACGCCCTGCCCGCAGCTGCAACGCTCACCGCACCACAGAGCGCAATCGCGAGCCTCATGCGTCGCAGTCTGCGACGTTGCGTTGACGGCAAACGGTGCGTTGTGTCGTTCACGAGCGCGCATCCTTCACGCGGCGTTGCAACTCAGCCCGGCGCTCAGTCACGGATTGCAGAAAAGCGCTGAGTTGTTTGTCGTTTGGCGCACGGGCGATTGCGGTCTCGAGTTCGCGTGCCGCGTCGTCGAGGGCGATGAATTCGGAGCGTGACAGATCGTCAGCGGGCAAGCGCGAAACCGCAGCAGTTGTCGTGGTTGTCGAGTCGGCGATCACGACCTGTCCATGCTTTCCGGTCGGCCTGAGCATCAGCGCCAGGAGTGCAGCGGTGCCGAAGAGTGCGGATGCGCGTGTCCAACGAGTGATGCGCGATGCGTGGCGAAACGAAGTCACTGCCTGTAACACCGGTACGCGAAGTTCAGTCGGCAGCTCCGGCGAAAAGGCAGGGAGCAGTCCGGCTGTGGCACTTTCCAGCAGTGCTTCGCATGTTGTGCAGGTCGAGGCGTGCAGCTCGAGTGAGTCGCACTGCGACGCAGTCAGCGTTCGCTCGATATACGGCGCGAGTTGCGCCGCGAATTGATCGCAGGTCATGGTTCGAGCATCTCCCGCAGCAGACGGCGCGCGCGGAACAGGTGGGCTTTCGATGTGCCTTCAGCGATGCCGAGTCGTTCGCCGATTTCGGCGTGCTGAAAGCCTTCAACGTCGTGAAGGATGAAGACGGCGCGCGCGCCGGCCGAGAGTCGTGCGATTGCGCGCTCGAGATCCATTTTGAGCCCGGGGTCGGAGGCTTTGGCGGCGGCGTCCGGTTCGGCACTGGTTGAAGCATCTGAAGTGGCTCGCAGATCGGCGGCGATCTGCACTTTCAGCGATCGACGACGCCCTTTGCGCTCCGATTCCAGCGCGACATTCACCGCCACGCGATGCAGCCAGGTGCTGAAGGCGCACGCGCCGCGAAACGAATCGAGGTTCTCCCACACGCGCACGAACACGTCCTGCACGAGTTCCGCCGCGGTGGCGCGATCGCCGGCGAGGCCGAGGCAGAGCGCGTACACGCGCGCGGCGTGCGCGTCGTAGAGGGCAGCGAAGGCGGTTTCGTCACCGCGTTGCGCGGCCAGCACCGTCGAATCGATCAGGGCCTCGGCGACTGGGCGCAGGGTGGTGGACAGGGCGACGGCGAGCGACACAGGATCAGATGCCGCGATCGGCACCAGGGTTTAGATCGGCAGTTTCAA
>JANMWU010000652.1:0-2347 GCA_031380785.1 Gemmatimonadaceae bacterium | reverse complement strand
CATCGGCTATCCGACGCGTGACGAAGAAGAGCGCATCGTGCTTACCACGACCGGCGGCGCGCAGGGTCCGGTGCGTGCGGTCCTCGGCAGCGCCGAACTGCTGCAGATGCAGCAACTGGTGCGTCGCATCCCCGCTCCGCCAACGCTGATTCAGCACGCGGTGCGTCTGGCGCGCGGCACGCGCCCGGGCAGCGATGAATCGTCGCCGGAAGTAAATAAATACGTGCGCTGGGGCGCGGGGCCGCGGGCGTCGCAGTATCTGGTGCTGGGGGCAAAGGCGCGGGCGGCGCTGGCCGGGCGGGCGGTGCCGGATCTTGATGATCTGCGTGACATGGCGTTGCCGGTGCTGCGGCATCGCATGGTGCTGAACTTCCAGGGCGAGGCGGAGGGGATTCGTCTCGAACAGCTACTTGCGCCGATGCTGGCGAAGACGAAGTAGGACCAGGATCGGCCCCATGACACGATCTGGGCCTGATCCGTGCGTGCATTTGATGAGAGCGTCTCTATGCTACATCACCCGCCACCACGGCACCGCCAACACATCCGGCGCCAACCACTCGATCTGTTCACCCGTGTGGAGTAACAAGCCCGTTCGTGCGGCAGATCCGTACTCCTGCCGAAACAGACGAATGTTCGCCGCATCCCTGAGTGACGGTCGCGATGTCGCTCTGACTTCGATGGGGACCAACTGTTCACCGATCTCCAATACGAAATCCACTTCCTCGCCGCGCGAAGTGCGCCAGTAGAGAATCTCAGCACGACGCTCATGCGTATCACGCCACGCCAGCAGGTCGCCGAGTACGAGATTCTCAAGGTGTGGCCCCTCCGCGACATGCGATCCGCTGATGTGCATCGCGAGCGCTGTGTCTGACCAGTACAGTTTCGGCGACTTGACCAGGCGCTTCGTTCGGTTGACCGAGTACGCCGGAACGCGCACCAGCATGTACGACGCTTCCATCAGGTTGAGATAGCGGTGCACGGTGGATTGTGCCAACGCGACGTCACGACCAAGGTCCGTTTGGTTGAGCTGCTGTCCGACACGCAGGCAGACAGCGCGCATCAATCGACGAAAGTCGGGTAATGCGTCAATCGCTGACAGTGCCTGCAGATCACGTTCGAGGTACGTGCGGACATATCCATCAAACCAGAGCGCGCGGTCCGCCTCACTCTGCAACACGAGCGCAGGCGTTGGAAATCCGCCCCGGCGAGCGCACATTCGCCAGTCCGTCTGGGTACGCGTGCTCGCGCGCACGACATCCGGCCAGGTGTGATCGCCTGCCTGTATCAGCTCCTGCCAGAGACCACAGTCGCCGCGCCCGTCCGTTTCACCGCGCGTCATCGGCCACAGCGTGAGATAACTCGCTCGTCCCGCGAGCGATTCAGACACGCGTTGCATGAGCAAGAGGTTCGCTGAACCCGTGATCAGAAATCGCCCGGCAACCCGATTGAGGTCGATCGCTCGCTTGATCGCGATCAGCAGGCTGGGCGCGCGCTGGACCTCGTCGATGGTCATCGGTGCGGAGCCACCCACGAGCGCCATCGGATCCCGGTCGGCCAACTCCGCGACATCGAGGCTGTCGAGCGAGCGGTAAATTCGCGGGCCTGGTGACAACCGCTCAGCGATCGTGCTTTTACCCGTCTGCCTCGCACCGGTGATTACAACCGCCGGCATGACCCGGAAGTGATCGGCGAGAACCGCGGTCAGAAGCCGCGGGACTGGTGTGTGCAAATCATCCATGATGTGGATGATAACCATCCACGCGCCGAATGGAATGCCTCAACTGTGCGAGAACACCGTCAGACTCATCCAGAAGGCCTGCGGCGTTCATGCAATCCATCCACGGTGTGAATGATAATCATTCGCGCCGTGGATGATTTCACAAACTACGACGTAACCGCTGCCCTGCCTTTGACTTGTGCCCCAGACGAGCTCGCCGCTTTCAACGCGTTTCTGGCCGCCGACCCCTTCAGCATCCGCGCCAGGAACTGCCCAGTGTACGACTGCGGTTCCGCCGCCACCTGCTCCGGCGTCCCGCTCGCAATCAACTGCCCGCCATTCACGCCACCATCCGGCCCCAGATCCACGATCCAGTCGGCTGTCTTGATCACATCGAGATTGTGCTCGATCACCAGCACGGTGTTGCCCTTGTCCACCAGCTTGTGCAGCACTTCCAGCAGCACGCGCACATCCTCAAAGTGCAGCCCGGTCGTCGGCTCATCGAGGATGTAAAGCGTTCGTCCGGTGTCACGCTTGCTCAGTTCCGTGGCCAGCTTCACGCGCTGCGCCTCACCGCCTGACAGCGTCGTCGCGCTCTGACCGAGATGCACATAACCCAGACCAACGTCG
>JANMWU010000650.1:0-2317 GCA_031380785.1 Gemmatimonadaceae bacterium | reverse complement strand
CATCGGCTATCCGACGCGTGACGAAGAAGAGCGCATCGTGCTTACCACGACCGGCGGCGCGCAGGGTCCGGTGCGTGCGGTCCTCGGCAGCGCCGAACTGCTGCAGATGCAGCAACTGGTGCGTCGCATCCCCGCTCCGCCGACGCTGATTCAGCACGCGGTGCGTCTGGCGCGCGGCACGCGCCCGGGCAGCGATGAATCGTCGCCGGAAGTAAATAAATATGTGCGCTGGGGCGCCGGGCCTCGGGCGTCGCAGTATCTGGTGCTCGGTGCAAAAGCGCGGGCGGCGCTGGCCGGGCGGGCGGTGCCGGATCTCGATGATCTGCGTGACATGGCGTTGCCGGTGCTGCGGCATCGCATGGTGCTGAACTTCCAGGGTGAGGCGGAGGGGATTCGTCTCGAACAGCTACTTGCGCCGATGCTGGCGAAGACGCGATGATGTCGCACTGATCTTCTGCGTCGCTGGAGCTTCCAACAAGCAACGCTTACGCACGGGCTGCAGCGGAGATCATTCAGATTACTCGCCACCACGGCGCCGCGAGCACATCCGGAGCAATCCATTCGATGTGCTCGCCCGCGTGCAGCAGCAACGCGGCCCGACTGCGATCGGCGTATTCATTTTGAAACACCCGCAGATTCGCCGCATCACTTAGCCGCGGTCTTGTCGTCGCCTTCACCTCGATCGGCAACAGGTGCTTCCCTGCTTCCACTACGAAATCCACTTCTTCACCGTTCGTCGTGCGCCAATACATGATCTCAGCACGCCGAGGCAGCGACTCGCGCCAGACCAGCAAATCCTGCAGCACGATGTTCTCGAGGTGTGCGCCCGTTGGCTCGGGTTCGGCAGAGAGATGCAACCCGAGGCCGACATCACTCCAGTACAGTTTCGGCGTCTTGATCAGTCGCTTCGTCCGATTGGACGCGAATGCCGGGACGCGCACGATCATGTACGACGCTTCGAGCAGGTTCAGGTAGCGATGCGCGGTGGCCTGCGCGATCGCCGCGTCGCGACCGACTTCGGTCTGGTTGATCATCTGGCCGACGCGGAGCGCGGCGATGCGCATCAGACGCCGGAAATCCGGTAGCGCCGAAATCGCAGAAAGTGACTGCAGATCGCGCTCCAGATACGTCTGCACATATCCCTCAAACCAGCGGCTGCGGTCGGTTTCAGACGACATGTGTAGCGCCGGCGTCGGAAAGCCGCCGCGTTGCGCGAACGCCTGCCAGCGTTCAGGCGTCGCTGGTGCATCACTGAGCAGCTCGCGCCATTGTTTATGCGGTGTTGCCAGCAGCTCGTCCCATCGACCCGCCACCCCACGTCCCATTTGTTCGCGACGCGTCATTGGCCACAGCGTCAGGTACGACGCACGACCCGCCAGCGATTCTGCGACGTGCTGCATCAGCAACAGATTGGCCGAGCCGGTGAGCAGAAATCGGCCCGGCACGCGATCGAGATCGATCGCGCGCTTGATCGCGAGCAGGAAGTCGGGGACTCGCTGCACTTCATCCAGCGTCAGCATCCCTGGGACTTGCAATAGCTTTTCTGGACTCTGCTGCGCCGTTCCCCGAACCTCGACATCGTCGAGCGTGATGTATGTCCGTGGCCCGGCCGTCAGCCGCGACGCGAGCGTGCTCTTGCCCGTCTGCCTTGCCCCGGTGAGCACAACGGCTGGCATGACCCGAAGATGTTCTTCGAGCGTCGCGGTCATCATGCGTCCGCGAAGATCGATAGGCGAATTCATGGCGTGAATGATAATCATGCACGCCATGAATAATCTACAGCGACCGCCAGACAATCAATACACGAATTCACGGTGTGAATGATTATCATTCACACCGTGAATGGTTTGCACGAAATTACGTAAACGCTTTCGCGGCTTTGACTTGTGCCCCAGACGAGCTCGCCGCTTTCAACGCGTTTCTGGCCGCCGACCCCTTCAGCATCCGCGCCAGGAACTGCCCAGTGTACGACTGCGGTTCCGCCGCCACCTGCTCCGGCGTCCCGCTCGCAATCAGCTGCCCGCCATTCACGCCACCATCCGGCCCCAGATCCACGATCCAGTCGGCTGTCTTGATCACATCGAGATTGTGCTCGATAACGAGCACCGTGTTGCCCTTGTCGACCAGCTTGTGCAGGACTTCCAGCAACACGCGCACATCTTCGAAATGCAGACCCGTCGTCGGCTCATCGAGGATGTAAAGCGTTCGTCCGGTGTCACGCTTGCTCAGTTCCGTGGCCAGCTTCACGCGCTGCGCCTCACCGCCTGACAGCGTCGTCGCGCTCTGACCGAGATGCACATAACCCAGACCAACGTCG
>JANMWU010000633.1:0-2110 GCA_031380785.1 Gemmatimonadaceae bacterium | reverse complement strand
ATTGCAGGCAAGACAGCAGAGCACGAGGTTGTCGCGACGATCGTACGCCGTCATGCCGCGACGCGGCGCGACGTGATCCAGCGTCAGTCCTCTCGCGGTCACGCGCCTGGCGCAATACGCACAGGTGAGCCCGTGCTGCGCGACCAGCCACTTGCGCGTGTCGGCGTACGCCACGCGTCCGGTCGGCATCGATGACAGCGCCGCGTCTTTGACGGTTTTTCTTCGAGGTGGCATCTGGTTGAACGCGCGTGCGATGACGCCAAGGCGCGAGACGTCTCGGCGGAACGGATTGAGTGCGAAGGTGGAAGATTCCTGCAGCAGGCAAGGTATTGAGACGACAAAGGAACCGCGCGATCGGTTGCCGTTCGCCCGCGGGCCGACGCAGGGAGGGTGGCGCAGGGTCTGGACCATTCGGCAACGTTGGCAGCGCCGCGCGTTCGAATTGGCACGCGCACGTCCGTTCAACGAATGCAACATCTGTACTGCCTTCCCCTCGGCGATCATCTTTCCCGGTTTGAAGATCAACGTGGACGCGGTCGTCGAGTTTCTTCTGAAATACCGACCGGCCGCGTTCGCACGCGGCAAATGGAGTGCAGGAAGTTCGCGTGGGGGCGATTGCTGGCGCGGATACCGCAGCGTCGCCGCCCAGCGACGTACGGGTTGCAGAACCGGTCTATGAATATTTTGGCGCCGAACGTCGCGCGACGTTACTCGAAGAATTGGCGTGCGAGACCGGCGGACGGTCATACTTGCCGGAGTGCGCCGGTGACATACCACGCGATCTGAACTACAGCCCGAGCGGCGCAACCTCCGTTCAACGGCTCGACTCGTGGGAAATTGTGTACCGTGCGAACGGCGGCGAGGAGACGGTTGTCACGCTCTCGGAGGGCAATGCGTGTGGGCGACACGATCCGATATTCGCGCGATGTAATTCGCGGCGGTGCTCGGTGGTAAGGATGCGCTGGAGAAGCTCCGCGCCGGAGTTGTCGAGGATCTGAAGGCGTTTGAGTTCAGTCTCCGGCGCAGACTTGGCGCAGCCGAATCAGCGGGACCGGCGCTGGGCGGGAGCGGGCAGGTTCCGGCTCAGTATCGCGAGATGGTGAATGAGTACTTCAAGTCAGCGCTTATTCGAGCCGAGATCGCGCGCGGGGCACCGGCGTGCGGAGTTTCCGCGGTCAGGTATGCGGCTCCACCTCGTACTTCATCGCACCGACGTCATTGCCTTCAGTATCAAGAAAACGCACCAGCGCGCCTACCGTCGGTATCACCGCTTTCGTGAAGATGACCGTGCCACCGTTCGCGACGACGCGCTCGAGTACTGCATCGACATCATCGACGGCGAAGCTCGGCTCAAACCCATTCAGCCCCGTGCCGGTTCGCGGAATCTGGCGCTTGTGCATCAGTCCCTGAATGCCGGGTGACTGTGCGTCGCCGGTGTGAATGAGATAGAAACCAGGCGGCCCCCACGGCTCGAACTCCCAGCCAAAAACGGCAGTGTAGAAGGCCCGGGCGCGGTCGACGTCGTCGACGTGGATGGCGAAGGAGGCGAGGTTGTTTGGCATGGCGAGACGCTAGCGCACAGGTAATACTGCCGCAATCCCGCTAGACTGCCTCCGTATGTCGAGAAAACGTCGCTCCGCAGCCGACGAGCCGTTTCTGATTGTGAGGACTGCGTCCAGCGATCACCGCGCGGCGTCGGCCATCGCGATGCATACCCACGAATGGCATCAGCTCGCATACATCTCGCGCGGACTGATGACCGTCATCACCGAGGCGGGTTCGTGGATGAACCACCGCGAAACCGTTCAAGAACTCTGACCCCTTGAACGTTCAAGATCTCTGACCCCTTGAAACTCATCGTTTGAGCGCATCGCGCGCGGATTTGATTCGTTTCGCATAAGCTCTCGCCCTGCCACGCGACACGTTGCACGATTTCGCTTCGCCTCGCGCCCGATCAAGGGGTCAGAGCTCTTGATCCGATCACGAGCTCTGACCCCTTGATCGGACCCCTTGATCCGGACCCCCGTGATCCGCCCCTACTTCATAAACGTGAAATACGTCGCATAGAACGCCAGCATGAACAGCGAGAACGGCAACCCGAACGCCAGAT
>JANMWU010000552.1:0-3952 GCA_031380785.1 Gemmatimonadaceae bacterium | reverse complement strand
CCTGAGACAGCAGCGCCAGGCCACAACTGATCGCCAGCCGAATAGTGTGCTGCACGCTGCTTCCCCTGTTCCGAATATTGCCGGTCGAAAGACGATGCCCGCGGCCGAAGATGGTCCGCGCGCATCGTGCGCGCCACGGCTCTCACTCCCGTTTCCATTCGCCGCTTTCGGGTCGCACGGCAAGCTGGAATTCGATGGTCGGGCCACCGGCGCCGAGCTGCACGATGTCGCCGGGGTGGAGCATGGCCCGCTCGACGATGCGCTTGCCGTTCACATATGTGCCATTAATGCTCTGCAGATCGACCAGCAGGAACTCGGCGGGTTCGCCGTCCAGCGGCACGATCCGCGCGTGATGCCTGCCCACGACGGTGTCGCGTCGCGCGTCGAACCGCACCGCGGCCGAGGCGGCGCGGCCAAGGATGAGCTCCCGGTGCGCGCCAAGCGGCACGGTATCAACCTCCGCCGCACGTGCGCCGGAGAGGTGGCGAAAGATCACGTCGATCATGGCGCGGAACGGCGGTGGCGGCCCATACCGCCAATAGCGCAAAGTGTACGCAATGTGGATCAGGGACGCGCCGGCCACGCGTTACGCCGACGTCGCCTGGTGTCCATTTGCCCTTCACAAGGCGTCCGCCGGGTCGATCAACCCGGTCCGCATCACGGCTTCGGCGTGTCGGCGGGATTCACGTACGTCATCGCGAACGGACCCATCGCGTGTACCTGCACAATCGTGGTGCCACGTGCGATGGCGTAGTGTGCCTGATTGGCTGGAGCGACCACGAACCCGCCTTCACCGAACGCCTGCATCGTGCTACGATCGATCGTAGGCCCCATGCCGACGCGGAAGGTGCCGCGGATCACGGTCACGATTTCGTCGGTTGGATGCGTGTGCGGCGGAATGAGATACTTGTCGGGAAAGCGCAGCCGCACAGTAAACAGTGCAGAGCCGGACGGGTCACCCTGCAGAACCGCCATCTGCGCACCGGGCGGGAAGATGGCGGGTGCCGGTCCCCACTTGAAATCCTGCCCGCGGTTGTGCTCCGCCTCGCGACGGTCAGCCGCGACGTTCTGCGCATCGGTGGGCGACGGCGCGCACGCGGTGATGCTGGCGAGGAGGAGAAGAGCAGCGGAAATCGATGCGAATCGCATGGTGGCGAACTCCTGTATCGTGTGTCGTATGATCCGTCCGGCGTTTGCCGGTGGAGTGAGTGACGTGACGATACAGAGCGCTGACCCTTACCAAACCGTGGCGAATACGGGGATTTTCAGGCTAATTACGGGGAAATGCTGAGCATAGACGCGCGCGGCAGCCGGCTGGCGCGTGCGATGTCAGCGGCGCGGCTTCGCCAGCTGCGGGCCTCCACGCGCAAGGCCGTGCTCGACAGCCCATACCGCGATCTGCGCACGCGACGTGACGCGCAGCTTTGACATCACCCCGGCGACGTAGCCTTCAACCGTACGCTCGCCAATGCCGAGTGCCTGCGCGATGTCGCGATTGGACTTACCCGCAGCGATCAACGCAGCGGTGTCATGTTCCCGAGGCGTAAGCCCGAAGTGCTGCTCTTTGGCGAGCTTCCGCGCCGTCGGCGCGGGTGGCGGCGGTGCCAGCCGATCGAGGTGTGCGCGGAATGTCGCAGCAAGGCCGGCATCATCGAGCGTCGCGCAAAGTGCGTCGGCAATCGCGCGCGCCGAATCGAACGACTGTCGTGCGTCGAGGCGGCGCCGCTGTCCGAGCCACACCGTGCCTTGCGTGGCGTCGATGCGGAGCATCAATGGCAGCGCACTCTGCCGCTCGGCCTCGACTCGCGCGGCGATGAGCAGTCGTGTGGCGTCGTCCCACTGCCCCAACGCCGCGAGAATCTCTGACCGCAACAGTCCGGCCCGCGGCACATCGAGCGTGTCGCTTTCTGGAAGCAGTGTCAGCGCCTGCTCCGGTTCGCCGGACGCCAGAGCCACTTCGGCGCGTGCGAGCGCTATATGCCGGGTGCCGAGTGTTCGGTGTGCCGTGACGTCCGCGCGCTTCGCAGCCCCCGAACCCGTCACGATGCGGTCAACGTCGTTCAGCACCGAGGTGGCTGCCCCGATGTAGCCGCTTCGCGCCAGCCGGATGGCGAGTGGCGCGCCGGTCCAGCGAATCCATGTCGCCGATCCGAGCCGTCGGGCGATATCGTGCGCAACATCCAGTTGCTCCAGCGCTTCGTCGAAATTGCCGAGATCGTGCGCGGTGACACCAATCACACGATGTGCGCCGCACTGCCACTCGCGATGCTCGAGTTCCTGCGCAATTACGAGCGACTCGCGCGCGAGCTTGAGCGCACGCGCGTATTCGCCGCGCCACGACAGGCAGTCCGCCAGCAGGTAACGCGCAAACGCTTCTCCAGCGCGCCAGCCAATGTCCACCGTGAGCTGCACCGCACGCTCGTTCACGAACTGCTCGCTGGCAAACGCGCTCCCGCACACTGCAACGGCAGACGCGTGGTGACTGGATCCGGAGACAAGCAGCACGGACAGTGCGTTGGCCAGTCCGCGCCGGTCGCCGAGTTCAGTGAAGAGGCCGATCGCTCGTTCGTTCAGCGTTACCGCTTTGTCCGCGGTACCGGCGATGTGATGCGACATCGCAAGCAGGTCCACGGTTTCAGCAACGCCGTGACGATCGTCGGCACCTTCAAAGATTGCGAGCGCTTCGTCATGGTACGGGATGCCGGACTGCGGCTCCTCGCGATTCACGTACCAGTTGCCGACGCGGTTCAGACTGCGCGCAATCAGCGACGGATCGTCGAGTGATCGCGCGAGGGCCAGCGCATCGCGGCGATACTGGCCGGCGCGCTCGTAGTCACGGGCCGCCCATAGGAGGCCGAGGGAGTGGAGCGCGAGCCACGACGACGCGCGATCACCAGCATCGCGGGCCACGTCGTGCGCCAGCGTGAAATCGTCGTGAGCCGGCTGAAAAACGCCGAGCGTTTCGTACGCGCGACCGCGCTGAATGTGCAGCTGCGCATCGGCAGGTGCGCCAGCCCGTTGTGTCGCCGTAACCGCGCGATCGAGCTGCTGCAACGCCTCGCGCGGTGCACACAACGTCCACGCGTGGTCGGCGGCACGACGCGCGTGGCGGCGCGTAAGATCCCACGCCCCACTTTCAAACGCGTGGTAGGCCAGATCGTCGTCGAGGTCATGCGCGCCATCGACCCACCGTGCTTCGAGTGCATCCGCAATGGCCCGATGCAACGCCACACGTTCCCGCAGCAAGAGCTGCAGGCGGATGCTCTCGCGCGTGAGCGCGTGCCGAAACGCGAAACGATCGGCCGATTCCTCGACGACCAGCTGCGCGTCGATCAACTCCTTGATCAGCGCGAGTAGCTCAGCATCCTCGTGCTGTGTGAGCGCCTGCAGCAGCGCAAAGTCGAATCGCCGACCTGCCACGGCCGCCACGGACGCCACGCGACGTGCGGCATCCGTCAGTGACGCCAGGCGGCGCCCGACGGCTTCGGTGGCCGTGCGCGGCACATGCACCTGCGCCAGCGGCCGCGCACGCCACACGCCGTCGGTCTGCGCGATATCGCCGGATTCGAGCAACGCCTTCAGCATCTCCTCGACGAAAAAGGGATTGCCTTCGGTGAGGCTGTGGAGCGACCGCGACGAAGCGGCGTCCAGCACATACCGATCGCCGAAGATTGCTTCCAGCATCGCCGAGACGTCGGCGGAGTCGAGCGGCCGCAGCGCGATCTCGGTCGCGCACCGCGCGCGATCGAAATCGGCAAGCAGCGTGATCAGCCGCGGACCGATTTCGTCGCTGCGGAACGTGAGCAAGATGGCGATCGGCTGTGACGTGATCCGTCGCGCGAGGTGGAGCAACAGATCGAGCGTGGCGTCGTCGCTCCAGTGCACATCTTCAATCACAAGGAGCAGCGGCTGCACTCGCGCAATCGCGTGCACCGAGTCGGTGAACGACTGA
>JANMWU010000528.1:0-3909 GCA_031380785.1 Gemmatimonadaceae bacterium | reverse complement strand
ACCACCACGTACTTCACGCCACGTCGCTTTCCTTCGATCAGCGCGTGACCAGTGAGCCGCTGGCCGCTCACGCCGTACGGATGCCCGACGGCAATCGCACCACCATTCACATTGAGAATCGCGGGATCGATTCCGAGTCGGTCGCGACAATAGATCACCTGCACCGCGAAGGCCTCGTTCAGCTCCCACAGTCCGATGTCCTTCACACTCAATCCGGCGCGCTGCAGCAGCTTCGGCACCGCAAACACCGGACCGATGCCCATCTCGTCCGGTTCGCACCCCGCCACCGCGAATCCACGAAACACGCCAAGGATCGGCGCGCCACGCTTTTCCGCCGTTTCGCGATCCATCAGCACGCAGGCGCCGGCGCCGTCAGAAAACTGGCTGGCATTGCCGGCCGCAATCGTTCCGCCTGGCACCGCCGGCTTGATTTGACTCACGCCTTCGTAGGTCGTGTTCGCGCGAATCCCTTCATCGGCGCTGATCGTCACGCTCTTCACAGTGCTGTCGTTCGTGACTTTGTCCTGCACGCCCATCGTCGTCGTCACCGGAACCAGTTCGGCGTCGAACAATCCGGCATCACGTGCCTCCGCAGCCTTCTGCTGGGACATCGCACCGTATTCGTCCATCTGCTGGCGCGTGATGTGATAGCGCGACGCCACTGTCTCCGCCGTCTGCAGCATCGGCCAGTACAGCGTCGGCTTGTGTTCCTGAATCCACGAATCGTGAATCATCTTCTTGTTCATATCGTGCTGCACACCACTGATCGACTCCACACCGCCGGCGACGTAGATCTCACCCTCGCCGCTGATGATGCGCTGCGCTGCTGTCGCAATCGCCTGCAGTCCTGAACTGCAGAAGCGATTCATCGTCACGCCTGACACCGTCACCGGCATGCCGGCGCGGATCGCGATCTGGCGTGCGATGTTCAGTCCCGTCGCGCCCTCAGGATAGGCGCAACCCATCACCACGTCCTCCACCTCACCGCCTTCGAGCCCCGCGCGCTGCAACGCCGCCGTCACCGCGGCCGCGCCGAGTGTGGCGCCGTGCGTCATGTTGAAGGCGCCGCGCCAAGACTTAGCGAGGGGGGTTCGTGCAGTCGAGACGATGACCGCGTCACGCATCGCTGAAACTCCGGTAGATGTTCGGCGCGAAGTGTACCGTGCTTCTCAGACTTCCAGAAGGTGAGACGCGGCCCGTGACCGGACGCGTGCCGGGAGATACAATTCCTGTCGCGGCCGACTCCGCAAATCCCCGCCTGCCGGCACTCTCTCGCCAGACGACAATGCCTCTCGTGCGCGACGTTCCCACCACACCGTTCTCCGATCAGAAGCCCGGCACTTCCGGACTGCGCAAGCGCACAACGGTGTTCCAGACGCCGCATTATCTCGAGAATTTCGTGCAGGCGTTGCTCGACGTGGCGGCGCTCTCCGGCGAGGCGACGCTGATCGTCGGCGGTGACGGCCGCTTTCTCAATCGCGAAGCGATCCAGATCATCATCCGCATGGCAGCTGCCAACGGCATCACCCGCGTGATGGTTGGGCAGGGCGGTTTGCTGTCGACACCTGCGGCGTCACACCTGATCCGGCTGCATGGCGCCGGTGGCATCATTCTCTCCGCCAGCCACAATCCGGGCGGACCTGACGGCGACTTCGGCATCAAGTACAACGCCGGTAACGGCGGACCGGCGCCGGAATCGTTCACGAACGAAGTGGCAAAGCGCGCCGCCGCGCTGACGTCATACAAAATCGCCGACATGAGCGACGTGCCACTCGATACCATCGGTACCCACACATTTGACAGTCTCTCCATCATCGTCGTCGATCCGGTTACCGAGTACGCGACGCTGATGGAATCGCTGTTCGATTTCGCGGCGATACGGAAGCTGTTTGCCGGCGGCTTCACGATGCGCTTCGACGCCATGCACGCCATCACGGGCCCGTACGCAATCGAGATCATCGAGAGACGCCTCAGCGCGGCGGCCGGCACCGTGATCAATGGCACACCGCTGCCCGATTTCGGCGGCGGACATCCGGATCCGAATCTCACCTACGCACACGATCTGGTGGAGCAACTGTTCGGCAGCAGCGCCCCTGACTTCGGCGCCGCGTCCGACGGTGATGGCGACCGCAACATGATCCTCGGCAAGCGATTCTTCGTGACGCCCTCCGACAGTCTCGCCATCCTCGCTGCCAACGCCACGCTCGCGCCGGGATATGCGAAGGGCATCGCCGGCGTCGCGCGATCCATGCCGACCAGCGCTGCGGTCGATCGCGTTGCGCACGCCATGAACCTGCCCTGCTTTGAGACGCCGACCGGGTGGAAGTTTTTCGGCAACCTGCTCGACGCCGGACGCATCACGCTCTGTGGTGAAGAGAGCTTTGGCACCGGATCGAATCATGTGCGCGAGAAAGACGGACTCTGGGCCGTGCTGTTCTGGCTCAACGTCGTCGCCGCGCGCGGACAGTCGGTCGAACAGATCGTACGCGAACACTGGACGAAGTACGGCCGCAACTACTACACGCGATACGATTACGAAGAAGTGCCGAGTGATGCAGCAGCTGGCGTGATGCAGCATCTGCGCAGCGAACAGTCAGAGCAGCCCGGTCAAACGCTCGCCGGGAGAAAGATCAGCGCGGCCGATGATTTTTCGTATCACGATCCGATCGATGGCTCCACCAGCGCGAATCAGGGGCTGCGCATCCTGTTCGACGATGGCTCGCGCATCATCTATCGCTTGTCAGGCACTGGCACGGCGGGCGCCACGCTGCGCGTATATATCGAATCGTACGTCGCCGGCCCGGATGGACTCGATCGCGATCCGCAGGATGCACTCAAGGAGTTGGTTCAGGCCGCACTCGAGGTGTCGCAGATTCCGACGCGCACCGGTCGCATGGCACCGACTGTGATTACCTGACTGTCGCGTGCAGCAGCGGGTGCTCGATCTTGTTTTGTGTCGGGCGCCCGATCACTACCGTGATGTTGTCGGAGCCGCCGGCATCGAGCGCATCCTGCACCAGCGCCTCGCACGCCTGCTTCGCTGACGTCATCGTGCGCAGTCGCTCGGTGATCCGTTCGTCGCTCACATGTTTCGTCAGGCCGTCGCTGCACAACAGCCCGCAGGTATCCCACGCCAGCTCCATGCGCGTCACCACCGGCATCGCTTCTTCTCCGCCGATTGCGCTCGACAACACGTTGTTGAGCGGTGATCGCATCGCCTGCGTGCGCGTCAGCACGCCAGCGTCCACCAGATCCTGCACGATCGTCTGGTCGCGCGAGATTTGTGTGAGAACACCGCCGCGCAATACATAACAGCGACTGTCGCCGACCTGCAGCAGATAGGCGTACGGCCACACACCGAGCCACACTGTGAGCGTCGTCGCCATACCGCGCGCTTCCGGCGGACCGGCAGCACGCTCTTTCGCAATGTCGGCGTGAACGCGCATCGCAGCATCCGAGAGAGCGTCGTGCAATTCGCGGCCGTCCCCTTCTTCGAGACGATAAAAACATTTTGTGCACGCCGACACGTAGTGCAGAATCCCTTCCACGGCCTGCCGACTCGCTTCACCGCCCATCAGACTGCTTCCCACGCCGTCCGCGACCACGGCCAGCAATGCCAGCCGTTCCGTCGTCGACTGACTTTCGGACGGTGGAAGGCTCGTCTGGTGCACGACCACATCACGTCGCAGCGACGAAATGATGAAGTGATCCTGATTCGTCTGCCGCAAGTTGCCGACGTGCGTCATGCCGTACACATCGAGCTCCGAGTCGCGCGGCTTGCGCGGTGTCATCGTGGAGCTGATTGCCGACTCGATCGCGGACGGCGCGGCGGGAGTATTTTGTGACATGATCACGCGTGTGAGTGCGGTGTGACGCCGTCTGACAGCATCTTGAAGTGGTGGAACCGTT
>JANMWU010000411.1:0-7096 GCA_031380785.1 Gemmatimonadaceae bacterium | reverse complement strand
CGCCAGGCGCTCGACCTCCACCGGCGACAATCCGGGCGCCTCGATCAGGACCTGCACCTGCGCATCGGTCAGATCAGGAAACGCGTCCACGCGCAACGTGCTCAGCGCCCACAGCCCTGCACCGACGAGCGCGAGTACCAGCACGACGATCACGCCGCGCTGCTGAACCGACCATGCGACGAGGCGCTCGACGACGCCGTTCGGCGCGTCGTCCGGACGTTCCGGGTTCGTCACGGGCGGCTCACTTGTCATCGTCAGCCAGCGAGGCTTTCGCCAACTCGCTCTTGAGTGTGAACGCACCGCGCACCACGACGCGTTCCCCGGCGCGCAAGCCGTCGAGCACGACGACCGACATCAGGCGCTGCGTCGACGAGCCAGGCGGTGCGAGCGGCGTCGTGCGCACCTCACGCTGTTCATAGGTGCGCACGCCGATCTCGACGAACACGAAGCGCCGCTCCCCGTCGGTGACGATGGCACTCTCCGGTATCGTGACGACGGATGCCGGCACCGCACCTCGCACGCCCGTTGCGAGCGCCGTGCGTGTGCTGACCGACAGCCGAACACTGGCGAACATCCCGGGCCGCAGGCGCCGACTGCCGTTCGCGACGTGAATCACCGCCTGCACCGTGCGTGTTTCCGGGTTCAGCGCGTCTTTCAGCCGTTCGACTTCGCCGGTCGCACGCATCTCCGGGAACGCCGCGATGCCCACCGTCGCCCGCTGTCCCAGTTTCACCAGCGGCAAGGCACGCTCCGGTACTTCGGCGACGACGTCGATGACGCTCAGATCGGCGATGGTGAAGACGGGTGCACCCGGTTCGACAGCCGCACCGGGGAGCACATGTCGCGTCATCACACTGCCGGCGAGTGGCGCGCGCAGCGTAAGCGATGCGGCCGGTTCACCGCCTCGCGCCACGCGCTCGATCTCCGAGTCAGTCACACCGATCAATCGCAGACGGCGGCGTGCCGCATCGACCAACGCGTGCGCACCCGTCGAGTCGGGTGTTCCGGCGAGCACCGCAGCGCGTCGCACCGCCTGCTGGAGATCGGATTGCGCGACGAGAAATTCGCTGCTGTACAGGTATGCGACGGCCGCGCCCTGCGCGACATGGTCGCCTTCGACGGCCGTCATGCGTTCGATGCGCCCGGCGATACGCGACGACACGAGCGCGATGCGCCGCGGATCGGTTTCCACCTGCCCGGGGACCTCGAGCTCTTCGCCCTCGGCCTCGGCCGCCTGTGCGACGACAGGTTCTACGACGATCTGCGCAGTGCGCATCGCGTCGACGGTGAGTGTGACACGTGCCGCGCTGGCGGCGTGCGCGGTGCTCAGCGGGACGCTCGCCGATGCAGCACTGTCGCCGCGTGGTGGTGCGGCGTTCGACTTCGTTGCAGGCCCCTGCGCGGTCGCGCTCGCCGCGGGCTTGCCGCCGCATGCGGTGAGGAGCACGAGGAGCGCGAGCAACAGCATCGCGTATCGCACCATTGAATTTGAGATCCGGAATGACATGATGGGCATGGTCCGTCAGCGCCGGTCAGGCGCGATGAGACTCAGCGGAAGGCTGGCGGCCGCGTTGCCACCACCAGTCATCAGGTCGGCGTAGGCGTCAGCGGCGTCAATCAGCGCGCGCACACGGTCTATTTCCGCGCGGGCGAGGGCCCGCTCGAAGTCCACGAAGTCGAGCAGCGTCAGGCCGCCGGTGCGATAGGCGGCGAGGGCGCTCTCGCGTTCCTCGCGCGCGCCGCGCAGCAACGCCGCGTCGAAGACGGTCAGTCGTTCACGCGCCGCGTCCAGCCGCGCGGTCGCCATCGCTAGCCGCGTACGTGTAGCAGCCACGGCGCCGCGTCGGCTCGCGTCGGCGGCGTCAATGCTGCGGAGATCTGCCTGCGCGGCCAGCGCCGTCGCGCGCGATGCGGTGAACGGCAAGGTCATCGTGACGCCAACGCTCGGCCCGAACGCCGGCCCATTGTTGGCCTGACCGATCCGCTGCACACCGGCATACGCGGACACCTGCGACCGACGTTGCGTGATGCCCAGCATCTGCTCGGCACGCGCCTGACGGAGCATGGCATCGGCAATGCGCACATCGCCAGCGCTGTCGAGCAACGACGCGAGATCAGGGACGGTTGCGAGCACGCCGCGCCACGTCGTGATCACACCGCCGTCGTCGTCGCTTGCGTGCAGCAGGACCAGCGAGTCGAGTATCGCATTGGCATCGGCCGCGCGCGCGCCCAGCAGCCCCAGAAGCGCGGCGCGGCCCGCACGGAGTTCGGCCAGCGCACCCGCGCGTTCCGTCTGGACGCGCAGACGCTCGGTGCGCAGGCGCAGGACATCCACATACCGCGCGGCACCAACCGCGAACCGACTCCGCACGTTTTCATCCGCGCCGCTCAGCAGCTGATCTTCGGCCGCGAGGCGTTTCGCGACACTGTTCCACGCACTGGCACGGATTACTTCGCGCAACACAGCCGCGTCAACGTCGCGCTCCGCCGTGCGCACGGCAGCGTCTGCGCTCAGCACGCTGGCGTCCGCCAGATCGTGTTCCGCGCGGTGTCGTTTCGCAGTGAACAGCTCGCGCCCGACTTCGAATCGGAGATTTCCTTGCGTTGGATCGCTGTTTGGCGCTTCGGAGACCCCAGCGGTGAGCGTCGCTGGCGCAGCGAAGCCCGTCGCGGCTGCACGCGCACGCGCCGCATCGCGCTGCGCGCGCGCCGAGAGGAGGAGCGGATTCGTCGTTCGTGCGAGCTGCTGCACTGCCATCAGCAGTCGAGCGGCGGTGGTCGAATCGACGTCTGCACGCCGCCTCGGCAATTGTGTCGAAGGCGACTCGCGGTTCGCGGATGCCGGAGCGAGACGCTGTGCGAGTGCGCGGTGAGGGGTGAATGGCAGCAGCGCGATGACGACGAGCAGCCAAATGCGATGCGGATAGATGCGCAGCCGAAGCGGGGCGTGCAGACAGTGTGGCGACACGAAGAATCTCAGGAGCTCGCGTCACCTGCCGATGACACTCGGTGGTGAGGCTGAGGCAGGAATATTGTGGGTAAGGTCAACGCGCGGACGCTGCGCGTCGGCTATGACCGGGAGCGGCATTCTGTGACAGGCGTATGGGCCAGCGCACGCGGAGGACGGGCCGTCCGCGAGACGTTGCCGCCGCGTCAGGCGGTCAGCAACGAAACTGGCGGCCGAAGCGTGCGCGCGCGATCCGCGCTGTTGGGCATCCGCCCATCATGCGGCGGCGGCGCAACCGCCGTGACAAAGATCACACTTAGTAGGATCGCGGCTCTGCTTAGTGCCGCCGCATGTGTGTGAGAACAGTGACAGACGTGGAAGTCGTGCGCTGGCACACGCGGTGTGCCGCAGGCCACGTCAGCGGACGTACTGGCGCGTGCAGACGCGTCCACAATGGCGCTGATAGTGCACCGACCATCCGTCGCCCTCGTGCCAGCCACCGCATTCGCAAGCGTGGTCGCCAGAGCTGAACCCTGCGCGTCGCCGTCGTGGACGTCGGCGATCAGCGACTCGAACGTGGACACCGCAAACATGACGAACATGAGCGCGGCAGCGACCCGGTGCGCGAGACCTCGGCGCCGTATCGCAGTCCCGATGAAAAAGTTACGAATAATCAATTATGCACGTCGACCGACGTGAGCCGGCTGCGTCTTACGCGCCCGCACAGTCAACTCAGCGCGCGCCTGATGCAACACACGCCACGCCGCATGCAAGGCGAGTGACGCCATGGTGAGCGCTACGACAACGTCAGGCCATCCGTGTCCTGTCGCAAAGACACCACTCGCCGCGACGATCACCGCCATATTTCCGAGCGCGTCGTTCCGCGTGCATAGCCACACTGACCGCATGTTGCTGTCGCCCTGCCGGTACCGGTATAGCAGCACCGCGACCAACAGGTTTGCGCTGAGTGCGATACTCCCGACGATTCCCATCACGGGTGCGACAGGGACGATGCCCGAGCGCGCGATGTGGAATGCCTGACCGACCGCCCAGAGGCCAAACAGGCCCATCGTGGCCCCCTTTGCGATGGCGGCCCAAGCCCGCCGGTGCAGCGAGGCGCCGAGCACGGCGAGGCTGATCGCGTAGTTCCCGGCATCGCCCAGGAAGTCGAGGGCGTCGGCCTGCAGCGCGGAAGAGTTCGCGCTGCGTCCCGTGAGCAGTTCCACGAGAAACATGCCCGCGTTGATCGCGAGCGCCGCCATCAGGATCCGACGGTACCGCGCCGTTGGCGGTCTGGCCTGATCATCGGTTACACAGCAGGTGGCACTCATAAGGCAAATGATACACCTTGCAGTAACTACAAGGTCAAGGTCTCAGCGGTCATAATCGATGAAAGCGCGCACAACAGACACAGAACAGAGGACCGAACAGCTCCGCATCGGCGAGCTGGCCAGCGCCACCGGCGTAAGTGCCGAGACAATCCGGTACTATGAGCGCGAAGGAGTCCTGCCCGACCCTGCGCGCGGGAACGCGAAGTACCGGCGGTACTCTGCAGACGATGTCGAGCGCGTCGCGTTCGTCCGCACATCGCGTGAACTGGGCTTTACGGTCGCCGAAGTTCGTGCGCTCCTCGAGCTCGCCGAAGCGCCGGGACGGTCGTGTGCTGACGTCGACGCACTCGCCCGGGCACATCTGGCGCAAGTCGAAGAGAAGCTGCGCCAGCTTGAATCACTGCGTGCGGAATTGACTCGGGTGATCGGGCTGTGTCGTGGGGGAACGACAATCGTCGACTGCCGGATACTGCAGGCACTCGGAGATCGTGCGCGCGGAAGCGGTCGCGATACTCCGTAGCGACACGCGCGGGCGTCGCGCCGCAAGCGCCTGTGCGCGCGACTCGGCGCAACATTTTTACAGCTTCGCGCGCCGCAACAACTGCTTATTCAACGCCACGATGATCGTCGACAGTGACATCAACCCAGCTGCCATTGCCGGCATCAGCGTCAGCCCCCACGGTGCGAACACGCCAGCCACCAACGGAATCGCGACCACGCTCTGGCAAACGCGATACGGCCAGGTGCTGCTTCGCACGCTGGCTGTATTCTCCGTTACAGCCAGCATCGGCTTGTATAACTGGCGACGCGTGACGCCGGTGCTCGACTCGGGAGCTGTCGGCATGCACCGGCTTCAGTGTTCCGCGGCAGCCAAGCTGACAATAGGCATCGCGGTTCTGCTGGTCACGGCGATTCTCGTGGCGACGCCGACCGCGCTGGACATATAGCGGCGAGTGTCACGGACAATCCGGCTCTGGCGGACGTCCGTACACCTTAGCATTTCAGCATCGTCGTGTGCATGCCGGCGAGATTCAAAACGCGTCGTTCGTTCGCCGGCATCATCGTCGCGAGCGCCAAGGCGCTCATGTTGAGCATCGCAGTCAGATTGCTGGATATCGAGACAGTGCGCGCGGCCCACGCTGGCGTGGCCGACATTTTCATCCCCTGCATCTGATCCTTCATTGGACCGTTTCTCTGCGCCAGCATGTCCGCGTTCACACAGCGCCCAGCGCCACCATTCAAAAACCGCGCGACCCCCAGACTATAGGCCGCGCGAATTCATTCGATCCAGACACCCGCTGGGGACACGAGCGGGGACAAAACGTATTCAAAAACGTATCCGCCCTCGAAAAACCTTGGATACGTGAACCCCCTTAACTGTTTTTTCTGCAATGCTTTACCACCATCGGGACGGCGGGATTCGAACCCGCGACCCCCTGAACCCCATTCAGGTGCGCTACCGGGCTGCGCTACGTCCCGTCTCTGATCAGTCACAACAACAACTGAATCCAGCGACAAGTCCCAGAAGCTAACCCGCCCTCACCCTCGCTTCAATCGCAACGGCCAACAATCGGCAACCGATGCGCACGCACGACGCAGTCAGCGACGCCCTAAAACTCCATCCTCACAAACCGCTCCTCCCCAAAATACCGCCGATCATGCCGCTGACTCTCCGCCGTCAGCCCATGCTGACTCAACACCGCGTGCGTCAGCTCATGCGCCCACACATCAGGCCGCGAACGCGCTGATTCCGCAATCAGAATGAGGCTCGACATCACCGCCTCGCTGCTGTCGCTCCCCACCGCCTTCAACAGCACGCCCTGATACCGGCCAAGACAGGTGTCCTCCCTGTCCTCGCAAGGAAAGCCACGGCCGCGATCGGGAACGAGCAGAATCACCGGCGCCAGACCGTGCCACTTGAGCCGCGTCCGACGCTCGACATCCCGCACCGCTTCGCTCCACCCAGGCAGCGTCGCCACCACGCGCGCACGGTACGTCGACTCGGCTTCCTGTATCAGCTCGGCCTGCACGCGCAGCATCTGAAACGCGACTGGAATCGTGCCCGGCACGGTGTCACTGCCCGCGGCCGGACCAGCCTGCGCGCCCAGAGACGCCCCGGCAACACAGAGCGCCACGATGAGATGTTGACCAATAGACGTAACACGCATCGGCTCGGCCCTGAAAAGGCCGCCCATCGTCGGGCGGCGCGTAGCGGCGTGCGGATCAGACTCCACACAGTATCGCCACGATCACGATTGAGTAACAAAATCGTTACACACGCCGCCGCAAGGGCCCAAAGCATTGCAGAATGCAGTCCCAATTGCACACGACGCCCTCAGCCTGTCATGACCGGGGCGCCGCGTGCAACAAGGTGGACAGACTTCCCTAGGGATTCCGGTCGACGCAGCCCTTGAAGTTCGGGTTGTTCCGCTCGTCAGTAACCACGGGCAGGTTCACGTCAGTGCCGTAGTTACCACCCTTGTAGTGCACGCCCTGCGGAAAGGTGTTCGGCTCCGTGCGACCGTACTGACGCAGCAGCCGTCGCAGGTCGCCCAGACGCTGACCGCGGCTGAACGTCCAGAAGGCCTTTTCGCGGAACTGCAGTGACAAACGCGCGTCTGCACTGCCCGGATCCGCCAGCGCCGTCAGTACCGCAGGTTGCACATCGCCAAGTTTGGGCGGCGCGGCGCGCAGCGCATTCAGCGTCGACAGCCACAGCGCCGTGTTGCCGGCCTTGAGCGCGACTTCGGCTTCGATCAGCCGGGCATCAATGCCGTTCGCCACATCGAGCGTGGTCAGCTGGCCGTACACCGTGGTC
>JANMWU010000379.1:0-20945 GCA_031380785.1 Gemmatimonadaceae bacterium | reverse complement strand
ACATCGGCCGCCTGCTGCAGATACGCGAGGCGTGCCGACACGTAAGGGGCGACTTTTGCGCTGCCGATATCGAAGACACGCCGCGGCTCGAAGAAGATGCCGCTCAATCCAATGTTGTTGCCTGGCGAGTTCGACAGCCCGTGCTTCGAAAATTGTGCGCCGAAGCCATACGACCAGAGGCTTGGCGTGACGCGGACCTGCAGTTCGCCGCCGACGCCGTTGTTGAGCCCATTGTAGGCGCTGCCGAAGACTGCGACATACAGTCCAGAAGCCTGGATCGACCAGCGCTGCGCCGATTGCGCCGCCGCTGGTGACGTGATGCACGCGGCGGCGAGAAAGGCCGTCAGTGTTGAACGGTGACGCATGGAGAAAACCCTCATGGAAGTAGGCGGGACGCCGCCACTGGCGGTCGGTTCGCACGGCGTGATGCCGGCATCCCTACACGCGCAATCCGCAGCCGAATCGGCTCACGATCCGACCGGTCGACAGCGGATCGGCGGGTCCGCAGATAGCGATGAGCCGATTTGACCATTCTCTGCGCGTGTGGGGATGAGCGGGACAGATCGCCCGTTCGTCACGCCCCCCAGCATCCACGTACCAAGAGGTCACCATGGAGAAACTGCTTCTCCGCCATCTGAAGGGCTCCAAGGCCGGTGAGACTGAGACCTTTGCCCTCAGCGCGTATCCCGAATTGCTCATCGGACGGGATCCCGCTGCCGCCGTCCGCTTCGATCCCGCGCAGGACGATCTCGTCGGTCGTCAGCACGCCCGCATCACCCGCGATGCCCCCGACGCGACAACCTTCACGTTGTCGGATCTCGACAGCCGGAACGGGACGTTTCTCAACAAGCAGCGTGTCACCGGCAAAGTCGCAATCCGCCCCGGTGATGTGGTGCAGCTTGGCGCCGGTGGCCCGGAGTTCGAGTTCGATGTCGATCCGCGCCCGGTACCTGATGTCAAGGCAACGCGGCTCGGTGTCGTCCCGTCGGCTGCCATTGATGCAACGCGAATGGCTGCCGCTGCGATCACCGCACCGATGACACCTCCGCACACGGCACCGGTTCCGGCGCCCGGCGGCATCGGCAAGGCGACCGTCGAACGCATGATCACAGACACGCAGCAGAAGTCGAAGTCGATGAACATGGCGATGGCTGCAGCCGTGGCACTTGTAGCCGTTGCTGGCATCGGCTGGGCAATGACGCGCAAGCCGCCGGTCGACCCGAACCCGGCCATCAAGTTCGCGATCGACTCCGCAGCCAAGGAAGCCGCACGCCGCGACAGCATCGAAAAGGCCAAACAGCCGAAGGGCGCCGTGCCGCCGTCGGAAATCGGCGCCAAGTACGGCCCGGCGGTGGTCCAGATTTATTTCAGCTGGAAGCTCGAATACAACGGCCAGCCGGTGTTCCATCGCTATATCGAGAACGCGTACAAGAACAAGAAGGGCAAGGTGCTGCAGATTGTCGCCGGCGGACCGCAGTACATCCCCACCTATGTTGCCGTCAGCAACAACCAGATCGAACCGGCGCTGACACTGTCGCAGGGCCAGGGTCGACCGATCGGTGTCTCGGGCAGCGGCTCAGGTTTCGTCGTCTCGTCGGATGGGTTCATTCTCACCAACCGTCACGTCGGCGCAAACTGGATGGCGCCGTACCACTTCGGGCAGGGTGATGCTGGCGTCCTCATTGGCGAGCAGGGCGGCATCATGATCAAGGCCGATGGAACACCGGCTGTCACCAACCCGCCCACATACTGGATCCCGTCAGAATCGAAACAGGCCGGACCGAAGGGCATCATCGGTTCGTTCGCCGGTCGTCACGAGTATCTCAAGGTCGGCTTCCAGAACAACGTGACGTACATCGACGCCGGTCCGGTCACCACGTCGCCGCGCGCAGACGTTGCGCTGCTCTCGGTCAAGGTGCCGAAGTCGCTCACCGCACTTACGCTGAACGACAACTACGCGTCGGTGCGGCAGGGTGAAAGCGTGACCGTGATGGGCTATCCTGGTGTGTCGGACGTCACGTACGCGATGGTCAAGTCCAAGGACACGTTCAATCAGGAATCGCAGGCCAGAGTGGTGCCCGAGGTGACGCTGACCACCGGCAGCATCGCCAAGGTCACCAAGGCCGGTGATGGCGATGGCCCTTCTGCGGTGAACTACTACACGCCGAGCGGCGATCGCTTCCAGCTCAACATCAACACCACCGGCGCCGGCAACAGCGGCGGCCCGTTGTTCGATGATCAGGGTCGCGTGATCGGTATCTTTTTCGCCGGTCGCTCCACCGATGTGTCGGTGTCGTTCGCGGTGCCGATCAAGTACGGCATGGAGCTGATGAACGTCGGCCCCTCGCAGCGTTGAAGGACAGGAGAACCTGGCTATGGCCTCCGGCACCCCGACCCGGACCGCAATTGGTCCGTATCGCATCACCGGCTTTCTGGGTGCTGGTGGCATGGGCATGGTATGGCGCGCGGAACACCGGGATCTTGGTCGCGACGTGGCGATCAAGCGGCTCTCGGAATCGGCCAGCGCCGGAATTCCACTTGAGCGGTTTCGCAATGAAGCGCGCCTGCACGGCACGTTGAATCACCCCCGCATTGCCCAGCTGTACGATCTGATCGAGGATGACGGCCTGCCGTGCATCGTGATGGAATACGTTGCCGGTCCGACCATTGAGGAATTGCTGCGCAACGGCCCGATTCCGTTGCACAACGCCATCACGACGCTCGAGATGGTCGCCGAGGCCGTTGGATATCTGCATCAGCGCGGCATCATCCATCGCGACATCAAGCCATCGAACGTGAAGCTGCGCCCCGATGGTTCGCCGGTGCTGCTCGACTTCGGCATCGCGCGTGCGGACGGTGATCCACGCCTGACGCGCACCGGCATGATTATCGGTTCGCCGCATACCATCGCTCCCGAGCAGTTCGAGAACAAGCCGCTCGATGGCCGTGCCGATGTCTGGGCGCTTGGTGTGCTGTTTTACGAAATGATCACCGGCCGCCCACCGTTCACCGGTGAATCGATCGCCGCACTGGCCGGTGAGATCCTGCATTCGACGCCGGTCGCGCCGAGTCACCGCATGAAGACGCTGCCGGCACGCGCCGATGCGCTCGTTGCGCGCTGCCTCGAACGCGATCCGGCCCAGCGATTTCAGAACACCGAGGAGTTGATCCTGGCGCTGCGCGAACTGCGCCGGGTCACGCCGCCTCCGGGTGAAGGCCCGTTACCGCATCAGACCGCCGCATTCCGCGCGATCCAGATGCGTCGTCGCATCCTTCCGATCGCGATCACTCTCGGTGTGCTCGTGGCGGCCGTCGTGACGTACCGCGCGATTCAGGGTCCCGTGAAACCCGCTGTGCGAACCGATACAACGCATGTCGTTCCGAAGCAGGATGACAAGGTCGTTCCTGCACCAGCCGGTCAGCTGACCACGCGAATTTCGATCGTGGACGGGACCGCCGAGGTCTTCATCGATGGGCGACAGGTTGGCACGACACCTTATGTTCACTCCGCGCCGGCCGGGACCAGCGTTACCGTCACCTTGCGACGCACAGGCTATCACGACGAGACCGTGACCTTCATCGTCAGTGACAATCAACGGGAGTACACACTCGTCATGCAGCGCGAAACATCCGTGCCGGCAGCTCCGGCGTTTGTCGGATTGCTCGGCTGGTTCCGGCGGCGCAAGCCGAAGTCGCCCGCCGCGGCCCGTACCGGCGGCGCCGGAGTTACCGGCGAACACGTGATGGCACTCCCGCTCACCTTTCGCGCTGCGTCGCGTACCGACGTCGGGTGCGTACGGGAAGGGAATGAAGATGCCGTGAGCGTGGTGTTCGTCCCTGACGGGGCCGTTGTCGCCACGCTCTGCGATGGCATGGGCGGACACGCGGCCGGCGAAGTTGCATCCGATCTCGCGGTGAAGACGATCGTCGAACACGCCCCACAGCTCGATTCGGCCGCGTCACTCGTGAGCGCGGTGGACGCCGCCAATCGGCGCATCCGCCGTGCGATGTCGCGCGACCGTGCGCTGCTCGGCATGGGAACCACCTGCGTCGTGCTTCGACTGCAGGGACAGGCGGCCATCTGCGCGCACGTCGGTGACAGCCGCGCATATCTGGTTCGCGACGGTGGCATATATCGTCTCACCGAAGATCATTCGCACGTGCGCGATCTGGTGCGCGATGGCGCGCTCGCCGATCAGGATGCCCGGCATCACCCGGACAAGAATGTCATTCTGCGCGCACTTGGCCCGGCCGAGCATGTCGAAGCGACAACCTTCCCTTCGCCATTGCAGCTGCGCGCCGGCGATCGGTTTCTGCTGTCGTCGGATGGCCTGCACGATCTGGCCGACGATCAGGAATTCATGCCGGCGCTCGCGCTCAGCGATCCGGACGAGGCGTGCGGCGCGCTCATCGCGCTCGCGCGTGATCGCGGAGCGCCGGACAACGTGACGGTGTGCATCGTCGATGCCGTCGGCGCCACAGCGTCGCATCTGGCCGAGACGCGTGCGGTTGAGGTTCCGGCATGATTGGTTCGCAGCTCGGCAATTATCGCGTCGTCGCACGACTGGGCGAAGGCGGTATGGGCACGGTCTATCGCGCAGTCGACACCATGCTGGATCGTGACGTGGCGCTGAAGGTGCTGCGTCCCGAACTGGCAAGGCAGGCGGCGCTGGTGGAACGCTTCCGCGCTGAGGCTGTTGCGTTGGCACGGCTCCGCCACGAGCATATCGCCGCGCTGTACGGGCTCGATCGCCAGGGTGATGAGCTGGTGATGGTGATGGAGTATGTGAGCGGCGAAACGCTCGAGGCACGACTGGCGCGCGAAGGGAAATTGAGCTGGCAGGATGCGGTGCCCGTACTCCGCGGCGTACTCTCGGCGTTGGGTCATGCGCATGTGCGTGGCGTCGTGCACCGCGACATCAAGCCGGCCAACGTCATGGTCGACAGCGACGGCACCGTGAAGGTGATGGACTTTGGCATCGCGCGGCTGATGGGCGAAAACCGACAGACGCGTGCTGGCGTCGCCATCGGCACGCCGAGCTATATGGCGCCCGAGCAGCTGCGCGGCGAGGATGTCGACGGTCGCACGGACCTGTATGCCGCAGGGGCACTGTTGTATGAGTTGCTCACCGGTCGCGTGGCGTTTCAGGCCGACAGCGACTACTCGCTGATGATGCAGCAGCTGAACGAGGCACCAGCAGCACCAAGCTCGATCACCACCGGCGTACCGCGCGCACTCGATGCGGCGGTGGCACGCGCGATGTCCAAAAAGCCGGCCCAGCGTTATTCCACCGCGACCGATTTCTCGCGCGCGCTCGACCAAATCACGCCGGATGCATTTTCGGTTGAACCGATCAGGGATGCAGCGGCCGCTGTCGCCGCTCGCGCGCCGCGCGACTGGCGTGTATACGTGATCGGTGCCTGCCTGATTGTGGCGGCCGGACTTGGTGTTGCCTCGCTGCGCCAACCGCGGGGTCCAGCACAATCCAACGGTGGCGAAAAAGCGGACACGGCGCACAAGGTCGATTCAGGCGGTGAGGTACAACGGCCAACCACGCCTTCAGGCACTCTGGCAGTCGCGTCGAACACGCCTTCCGCGCCGGTGACCGGCGGTCTGCACGAAGACGTTCCGGTCACGCCCGCCGGAACCGCTCCTGAGAGCGCGTCGCCGAAGGTTCCGGCTCAGACGACACGCAAGCCGACGCCCATTCGCAGTTCACCCGACCCGACGCCGAAACCCGTCACCACGCAAGCGAAGCCGCAGCCCGTGGTGCAGTCAAAGCCAACGACACCGGCAACAGAAGATCCGGCACCGACGAAACCTTCGGATGAAGGTTCGTCCGGCTCGCGACGCGTGCAGGACCTGGCTGACCGCTGCATTGCCAGCATCAGATACAACGATGCGGGCGCCGCGCGTCGGCTCCTGCAGGGGAACAGCGGCAAGCTCATTTCGGCGATCAATGACAGCCGCATCACGGCTGCCAACGGCGCCGGTGTGGATGTGGACGGCAATACAGGACGATTCAGCGTACGCATTGCGTGGCGCAGTCCCTTCGGCGGCAACAAGAATTCCGTTGCGCGGCTCACAGCCGAAGCGTCGCGCGGCACCTGCACCGTCGAAAGCGACGGCGACATTCGCTGATCGGCTGCGCGTTGCGAGTGAATCCGGCGCTGTCTCTCCTCGTATATTCACCACTGGCAAATTTTCCTGTCCGGACCGTCAAAATTGCGGTCTGTCTGGCGTGCTGAGCCTTGTGGCTGGCTGACGGACTTGGACGATCCCGCAAAACGAACTCGCCCATGGTTTTCAGTTTCGTGTGCAGAGGTGCCGCCCGGATTGCCACGGGCTGTTTTCGCACACAGCGGCTGGCCGCTGCACTGCTTGCAGCCGCGCTCGCGAGTCGAAGTGCGTCAGCGCAGCCACCATCACGGGCGGTCGCTGCGGCGGCGATCGCGCGGGCCAGTGATGCGGTCGTCACCATCATCGCATATCACGAAGGCAGCAGCGACTTCACCAGCGGCACCGGAGTACGGGTCAGCGACGGTCGGGTTCTCACAGCGCTGCGCTATCTGCGTGGCGCCTCGCGCGCTGTCGTGTTTGGCGCCGATGGCGATTCCCTCGGCACAGTCACGACGCTCGACCAGGCCGAGGTGAAGCTCGACCTTGCGCTGCTTCCGAGGACACTCGAGACCAGTCCCACGATCGCGCTGGCGCGGCGGTCTGCGACACTTACTCAGAAAGTCAGTGTGCTCGGCCCCAAAAAGGGCACCACGCGCGCGGTGATGGAACGAACTGTCACGCACGTGGAACCTGACGACAATGGACGCCCGCTGATGCGCCTCGGTGCGCCTCTCGCCGGAAGTGCCGTGGGTTCGCCGGTCGTCAACTCACGCGGCGAATTGGTCGCGATTGCGCTCGGCTCCATCCCTGGGCGCGACGAAGGGAACATTGCGGTCGATGTCACCGCTATTCGCGAATTGCTCGCCAGACCGGCAGTGCGACTTGGTTTTCCATCCCGCGATGGCACGATCGCCGCCGCCCGTGCGACAGGAGCAGATCCGCGAGCGCCTGGAACCACAGCGGCGGCCGCAGTCAAACCGGTGGAGCCGGCCACCCGGCCGCGCAGCAGTGCCGGCATTTTCCCCGAGCGTTACGGCACTCCAGTCAGCACCGATACGACCGGCGCGTTTGAAGTTTTGCTCTACGGCTGCGCGAAGCTCGAATCACGGAAGCGGGTCTACTGCTATCTGCGCGTCGGCAACCTGGCCAGCGGCCGCACGCTCATAATTGCCGGTGGCGATCTCGCTGACAGCACGCATCGCAAAGTGCGTGAAGCCGAGAATCTGCTGCACGGTGACAGCACACAGCGCATCGCCGGCTGGCGCAACAAGGCCACTATTCCACTGCGGGAACTCGAGTCAGTGCGTGTCGCGATCGAGTTCGATCCACCGGCCAGGGACGCCGACGCCGTGTTCCTGATCCTCGACATCGGCGGTGAGCGCACCCTGTCGCTCGGCCCGTTCATTCTGCTGCGGGCACCGTGACCTGCCATATTTGGCGTCGTCAGCAGTAGCGACGTGGTGCGGAGTTTCGGCACGGATCGATTTCCTGAACTGCGGGGTCTGACCGTCGTATGATCGGTGAACGCATCGGCCACCTTCGAGTCATCGCGTCGATAGGCGTGGGTGGCATGGGGGCCGTTTGGCACGCGGTGGACGAGCTGCTCGACCGCCACGTTGCGCTCAAGGTGATCCGGCCAGAGCTGATGTCCCGGCCCGGCCTCGCGGAGCGTTTCCGGTCGGAAGCCATCGTGCTGGCCCGCCTGCACCATCCGTGTATCGCCGCGTTGTACGGGCTTGAGAAACGCGGCGAAGAGTTCGTGATGGTGATGGAGTTCGTGGATGGTGAGACCCTCGATGCCCGTCTCGCAACCCAGGGTGCGCTTCCCTGGCCCGAAGCCTCGCGCATCACGCGCGCCGTGCTCGACGCCCTCGATCATGCGCATGAGAGCGGTGTCATTCACCGCGATATCAAGCCCGCCAACGTGATGATTACGCGCGCCGGCCGCGTGAAGGTCATGGACTTCGGCATCGCCCGGCTTGTCGGCGCGCAGCGCCAGACTCGCACCGGCGCAGCGGTTGGTACGCCGTCGTACATGTCGCCAGAGCAGCTGCTTGGACAGGAAGTGGATGGTAGGGCAGACGTCTACGCCGTCGGCACGCTGCTGTATGAGTTGAGCACAGGCCATCTGCCATTCGAAGTCGACGGCGACTATCTGCGCATGATCGCGCAGCTGCAGCAGATCCCAGCGGTGGCAAGTACGCACGACGCGTCGCTGCCGCCGGGCCTCGATCGAATCGTTGCGCGCGCGTTGCAGAAAGACCCCGATGATCGGTATTCCACGTCGGGTGAGTTCCGTGATGCACTCGAGGAGCTGGAGCGCGAGCATGGCGTGCTGCGCCCGTACGGCACTCCTGCCGCCGGGTCTTCAGCGGTTTCCGGTGGACTCTTCGGACGCGGCACGCCGTCAGGAATTCCGTCCATCGTCGGTCAGCAGCCCACGCCAGTCTTCAACGCGAATCAGGCGGCCGTCCTCACGCCGGTGGATTCGGCGACAGGCGTGACGCCGCTGCCGTACGCCGCAAATCCCGGCGGCGCGACACCGATCGATCTGAATGTGCCGATGAACGCCGTGGCTGCAGCAATGCAGCCACCGCCGGATCCGCAGGAATCACCGCTCACCGCATCATCTCTCTTTTCGGTCGCGACGCCGACGCCCGAGTATGTGGTCGTCACGCCATCACCGGAACAGAAAGCCGAAACGGCTGAGGTGCTCCCGGCGAAGCGCGGTGGTTTGCCGCGTGCGCTGATCGCCACTGGCGCCATCGCCGTCGTCGCGGTTGTCGGCGTGCTGCTTTCGCGAAACGTCACCGCGCGTGAGAATCGGGCCGCCGTTTCGAAGGCGCCGGCGGTGCAGCAACCGGCCGCTCCTGTCGCGCCAGCAGCGACGACGCCCGCCCCCGTCGTTGCTGCGGCACCTGACACCGCCGCGCCGAAAGCCAGCGTCGTACCTGACAGCGCCGAACTGAAAAAGGCCGCTGCCGATTCTGTGCGGGCAGCGCGGAAGGCGGTGCGTGACTCGCTGCGTGCGGCCCGCGAAGCGGCAGCAGCCGCAGCGTCGGTGTTCACGCTCCCGGGTACCGTTGGTGGTCCCTCAACGGCCGATGTCGATGCTGCAAAACGTGCCGGACGACGTGCAGCCGATGAGTGTGTCGCTGCACTTACCACGCACGACGGCAATCGTCTCGATGCACTCTTCGGCGGCGATCCGAACGCTCGCAAGAACGTTCTGCGCATCGCAAAGGACGGGAAACTGGACGTGAATGGTCCGTTGCAGTCGCGGGTCGAAACTGATGCAACTGATCGCGCGACAGCCTATTTCGAAGCTGTGCTGCAGTGGAAGAACGGCAACAACGAAGATCGCACGGCCCGAGCCAGTCTGCGCGCGCTTGCCGTGCGCACAGGCACCGCCTGGGCAACAAAGCGCTGTCTGATCGACAGTGACGGCGGCGCGCGGTTCTAGCGGAGACACCCCACTGATCGCGCCGCCGGACTCGCGCGCCGGTCTATACGCGCGCGCCGCGGATCCCGAGTCGGTCGCCGACAGTAACAAAGGCGCGCACCGCAAATTCCAGGTCCTCTCGCGTATGCGCCGATGAAATCTGGCAGCGCACCCGGGCCTGACCTTGCGGAACGACCGGGAAACCGAAGCCGGTCACAAACACACCCTCCGCCAGCAGCGCCTGGCTCATCGCAATCGCCGTCGCCGTCTCGCCGAGGATGATTGGCACGATCGGTGTTTCGCCCTCGAGCGGTGAAAACCCGGCGTCGGTGATGGCACGACGGAACCAGTCCGCATTCTCATGCAGCCGCGTCACGCGCCCCGGCTCCGCCTCGATCACGCGCACCGCTTGCAGTGCGCTGCAGGCCACCGTTGGCGGCAACGCATTCGAGAACAGCTGCGGCCGACTGCTCTGGATCAGAGTGTCGCATAACGCCGCACTGCCGGCCACGAAGCCCCCCGCCGCGCCGCCGAGCGCCTTGCCAAGTGTGCTGGTGATCACATCAACTTCGCCCAGCACGCCGAAATGCTCGGCTGTTCCGCGGCCGGTTTTGCCCAGTACACCGGTGGCGTGACTGTCATCCATGACCAGAATCGAATTCGTATCGCGCGCGATCTGCAGCAGGTCAGGGAGCTTCGCAATGCTTCCCTCCATGCTGAACACACCGTCGGTCCAGATCACGCGACGTCGCGCGCTGGCGTTCGCGGCCAGCTTCTCGCGAAGGTCGTTCAGGTCGCCGTGGCGATACACGCCCGTGGTGCACCTGGTGATCGACTTCGCCAGCCGGATGCTGTCGATGATGCTGGCGTGGTTCAGCGCATCGCTCACCACGAAGTCACCTTCGCGCATGATGCAATGCGTCAGTCCCTCGTTGGCGGTCCACGCCGACACGTAGCTCATGGCCGCTTCCGTGCCGACAAATCGCGCCAGCGTCTGCTCGAGCTCCCGATGGATGGTGAACGTGCCGCAGATGAAACGCACCGAACCGGTGCCGGCACCGAATTGGTGCAGGCCGTCGATCCCGGCCTGCACCACACTCGGCTCGTCGCACAGCCCGAGATAGTTGTTCGAGGAGAGGATCAGCACCTCGCCCTTGCCCTCCATCTGCACCCGCGCCGACTGCGGACTGCTCAGATAGTTGAGCGTCTTGTGCACGCGATCGGCCTTCAGCTGAGCGATGTTCGCCTGCAATTCGGCGGTGAACCCGGTATTCAATGACATGTCAGTTCACGGTTCGGGAGCAATGGACGGACGGTCGCCGTCCTCCATCAGGATCCATCGCAGCATCTCGGCATCGACGTTCCCACCTGAAATGATGATCCCGACGCGTCCGGTGACACCGGCCTTGCCGCTCATCATCGCGGCGAGGCCGAGTGCTCCCGACGGTTCGATCACCAGCTTCAGTCGCATCAGTGCGAAGCGGACCGCGTGAACGAGATCCAGATCCGATACGGTGACCATCGCATCGACGTGCTGCAGCAGCAGCGGAAATGTGAGCGCACCAGGACCCATCGTTCGCGCGCCGTCGGCGATCGTATCCGGCACGCTGCTCAGGCGCTGCGGCGTTCGCGTTTTGAAGCTGCGAGTCATATCGTCGCCGAGCGCCGGCTCAACGCCGATCACCCGGCAGCCGGGCGACATCGCGCGCGCGCTGATCGCTGAGCCAGTCAACAGGCCGCCGCCTCCGCAGCACACCAGCAGCGCGTCGAGCGGTCCTGTCTCTTCAATCAGTTCAGCCGCCGCCGTTCCCTGTCCGGCAATGACATCGGCGTGATCGAATGGCGGTATCAGCGTCGCCCCCGTCTCACTCACGATCTGCTGCGCCACCACTTCCCGCTTGTCCTCGGCAGGGTCGTAGCGCACGACGCGTGCACCATAGCCCTCAGTTGCAGCGAGCTTCGCCTTCGGTGCGTTCGATGGCATTACGATCGTGGCCCGCATGCCAAGCAGCCGCGCCGACAGCGCCACGGCCTGTGCGTGATTGCCGCTCGAATACGCCACAACGCCTTTCGCGCGCGACTCGGCCGGCAGCGCGCTGAGCGCGTTGTACGCCCCGCGGAATTTGAATGCTCCCATCCGCTGCAGGTTCTCACACTTCAAAAAAACCTGCGCGCCGACCATGTCATCAAGGGTCCGCGAGGTCACCACGGGCGTGCGATGCGCCTCGCCACGCAGGCGCTCCCTGGCGCGCGTGATATCGGCGAATGTGGGCAGGGTGAGGTCAGTCATTGATCACGAAGACGACTTTTCCGGCGCTGCCATTCCTGATGACATCCATGGCTTCGGCGAAGTCTTCCAGTGGGAGACGATGGGTGATCACAGGCGTTGGGTCGAATGCGCCGGAGCGGAGAAAGCGAGACATCTGATCCCAGGTGTCGTACATGCGGCGCCCGACGACACCGTACACGGTCAGTCCCTTGAAGATGATTTCGGTCGCGAAATCGATATCGATGGGCTTCGCCGGAATGCCGAGCATCTGCACGCGACCGGCCGGTCGCACCAGCGCAAATGCCTGATGGACCGCCGCCGGCGCGCCGCTGATTTCGAGTACGACATCCGCGCCAAGACCGTTCGTGGCGCGCATCACCGCCGCGGCCGCCTCATGTGGCTGCACTGCGTCGTGCGCTCCCATCCGCTGCGCCAGTGCAAGCCGCGTCGGGTTCACATCCACCGCGATCACCCGTGACGCGCCAGCCGCACGGCAGATGCCGACCGCGAACAAACCGATCGGCCCGCAGCCCGTGACCAGCACCACACTGCCCGGGATGTTGGCCGTCAACGCGGTGTGAAAAGCGTTGCCCATCGGGTCCATGATGCCGCCGATCTCGTAGGAGAGCGCCGGATCGAGCGGCCAGATATTCGACGCGGGCATGGCGATGTAGTCGGCAAAGCAGCCGTCGCGATCCACACCGATGATGCGGGTGGAGAGGTCGACGTGCGCATTCCCGGTGCGGCTGAGAACACTGCGTTCATCCACGATGTGCCCCTCAGCCGTGACCCGATCGCCCGGTTTCACATGGTGCACGAGTTGTCCCGCCTGCACCACATCGCCGGCGAATTCATGCCCGACAACAAATGGCGGTTTGCATCGACCCGCAGCCCAGGCATCCCATTCGTGGATGTGAACGTCGGTTCCGCAGACACCCGCGCGCCGCACGCGGATCAGTACTTCGTCGTCCCGAATCGTCGGCGTCGCTACATCGTGCAGCTCGAAACCGGGTCCTGCGTGGGTCTTCACGAGTGCTCGCACGAGCACTGCTCCGTGGCTTGAGGAAGGGATTTCTGGCGATCATCGACCGCGTCCGATGCGCGTCGCGTTGCACCGGAGTGCGTGAAAGGTGCCGGACGCGCACCGGTGATGGAAGGTGCCGCAGCATCGTGATCAGGTCCATTGCGCAGCGCCGCGACGCGCAGCCGATCTCCGCGCGCGGCAGCCCCGCTCGATGCCGACTCGAGCCCGACGCAGCGGTCGCGTGAAGAGACGATATCCACAACGTCTTCGCGAAAAACCGCGCAGAATGTGCGTTTCATCGCGCGTGAGTGATTGCGCAGGCTCGGTCCGAGTCTCGCACGTCGACGCGTTCGGAGCGCGTTGTCGTCGCGCCGATGAGCGTCCGATACTCTCGCTTGAACGCCGTCATTGGCCATGCGGCGCGTACATCGTCGTCTGCACCGTCCGGATTTTTTTCTTGCATATGTCTTGCGCGCGCTTTTTCGCTACTTCTATATTCGCGTCAACTTGTCAAGTGGCTCACAGAGCCGAGGGTACTGCGTGACATCGTCCCGTCGCGAATTCCTCAAGAGCAGCGCCTCCGTTGCCGCAGTCGGCTTCGCGGCGAATCTCGCGTCCCCGCGTTTCGTGGGTGCCGCAGCGCCCGCATCGCGCTTTGCCAGTGAAGCACTGCGCATTGCGCCGACGGTCGGCGACCCTGCCATTCGCGAACTCGTTCTCTCCGCCATCGATGCCGCCCGCCGCGCCGGTGCCAGCTACGCCGATGCGCGTATCAGTCAGAATCGCAGCCGGACGCTGGCCACACGTGAACGCCGCGTGCAGAATCTCAGCGACAACGAAACGCTCGGATGCGGCATACGCGTCCTGGTTGATGGCACCTGGGGTTTCGCCGCCACGCGCGAATTGACGGCTGACGCAATCGCGCGCACTGCGCGGCTCGCCGTCGCACAGGCCAGGGCCAATCGTCGCACACAGCTCGCGCCGGTGCAGCTCGCGCCCGTGACGCCAACGGCGAACGGCACCTGGAGCAGCCCGATCAAGGTCGACCCGTTCACGGTTGCCATCGAAGATCAGGTCGCGCTCCTGCTGCGCGCCAATGAAGCCGCACTCGGCGTTGCCGGCGTGAAGTTCGTCAATTCGGCGATGTTCTTTCTCCGTGAGGAGAAAACCTTCGCCTCGACTGACGGCACCCTCACCGTCCAGACGATATACCGTGCGCAGCCGAGCATGACGGTGACGGCGGTGTCGGCCGACAACTCCGATTTTCAGTCGCGGCAGTCCACCGACATTCAGCCGCACGGACTCGGATACGAGCACGTGCTGGACGGGAAGCTGGTCGAGAACGCACCGCGCTGGGGCGCTGAAGCGGTCGAGAAGCTGAAAGCCAAACCGGTCGAAGTCGGGCGCTACGATCTCGTACTGCACCCGACGCACCTCTGGCTCACGATCCATGAATCGGTCGCGCATCCCACCGAACTCGATCGCGCCCTGGGCTACGAAGCGAACTACGCTGGCACCAGTTTCGTCGCGCCGCCGCAGAAGGTTCTCGGAAAGCTGAAGTACGGACCCGAGATCATGAATATCCAGGGCAATCGCACCGAAGCCGGCTCGCTCGGCGCCATTGGATGGGATGACGAAGGTGTTGCGCCGGAGACGTTCGACATCATCAGGAAAGGTGTCGTCGTCGACTATCAGACCACGCGCGAGCAGGCCGGTGAACTCGCCTGGTGGTATGGTCAGCAGGGCAAGCCGGTGCGCAGCCACGGCAACTCGTATGCGCAAAGCTGGGCCGATGTGCAGTTCCAGCGCATGCCGAACGTGTCGTTGCTGCCAGGCGAGAAGGATCTCTCGTACGAGGATCTGATCGCTGGCACCGACAAGGGAATCGCCATTGTCGGCGACGGTTCCTTCTCCATTGATCAGCAGCGCTACAACGCGCAATTCGGTGGGCAACTCTTCTATGAAATCCGTGGCGGCAAGATCGTCGGGATGCTGAAGGACGTCGCGTACCAGATCCGCACACCGGAATTCTGGGGCGCGATGGATATGCTGGGCGGCAAGCGGAGCTACGAGCTTGGCGGTGCATTCGGTGACGGCAAAGGGCAGCCGGCACAGTCGAATGCAGTCAGTCACGGCTGTCCGCCAACGCGCCACCGGCAGATCAATGTCATCAACACCGGACGGAAGGCATGAGCCACCGCCTGCGAGCGGACAGCTCGCCGCGCAGTCTCTTCGAGCCCGCCCGCATTCTTTCGCCGGCCGAAGCAGAGTCGCTCGCCAAACGCATCGTCGGATTCTCACAGGCCGACAGCTGCCGCGTCTCCCTCGGAAGTTCAGCGCGCGGCAACACCCGCTTCGCCGTCAATCAGGTCTCGACGTCAGGCGACAATGAAGATGTGAGCGTCCGGGTTCGCGTCACCGTCGGGAAGAAGGTCGGCGCCGCCACCACCAATCGGCTCGATGACGAAGCGCTGCGTCTGGTCGTGCAGACCGCCGAACGCATCGCGAAACTGCAGCCCGATGATCCAGAGCTGATGCCGGAACTCGGACCGCAGACGTACTCCGGCGTCGATGCGTTCCACGCTGCCACCGCGGCCGCCGAACCACAGCAACGCGCCGATATCGTGCGCACGGTCACCGAGGCATCGCGCGCTGCGGGCCTCAGCTCCACCGGATACCTCGAAGTTGTGACGTCGGCCAACGCCGTCGCGAACTCGGCCGGGCTGTTTGCCTATCATCGCAGCACCGACTGCGCCTTCACGACCACGGTGCGCACCATCGATGGTGCCGGGTCGGGCTGGGCGGGCGCGGCGTCACGCGACATCGATGCGATCGACGGCGCGCTGCTTGCTGCCACCGCCATCGAAAAGGCAAAGCGTTCGCTCAACGCCGTCGCCATCGAACCGGGGCGCTACACCGTCGTGCTCGAACCGACCGCCGTCGGCAACCTCGTTCAGCTGATGGCATTCGCCAACAACGCGCGGCAGGCCGACGAAGGTCGCAGCTTCTTTTCGAAGCCCGGCGGCGGGACGAAGATTGGTCTCAAAGTCGTAGATGATCGCGTAAACCTGCTCTCCGATCCGCAGGATGTGACCGCGCCCGGTGTGCCATTCGACAACGATGGGCTGCCGACGCGGAAGGTGCGCTGGATCGATGGCGGCATCGTGAAAGAGCTCGCCTATGATCGCTTCTGGGCGCAGAAAAAAGGCGTCAGTCCGGTCGTACTGCCCGGCTGTCTGCAGATGACAGGCGGTACGCAATCGGTGGCCGACATGATCGCATCCACCGAGCGCGGCATCCTCGTCACGCGCTTCTGGTACATCCGTCCGGTCGACCCGCGCACCATTCTCTTCACCGGCCTGACCCGCGACGGCACGTTCCTGATTGAGCGCGGTAAGGTCACGAAGGCGATCAAGAATTTACGCTTTAACGAGTCACCCGTCTTTTTGCTGAACAACATTGAGGCGCTCGGAAAGTCACAGCGCGTCAGTGCCAGTGAAAGCGGATCGGCCGGAGTGCCGATCGTCGTGCCGGCGGTCAAGGCACACGACTTCACGTTCACCAGTTTGAGCGACGCTGTTTAACACTCAGCGTGCGACGAAAGTCGTCGCACGCGCAGGACGTCGGCTTCTCGTGTGAGGAGTCGGCCGTGGGGGCCTCCCGCCCGTTCGGGCGTGGCCCCTTGGTCCGGTCTCCACCGGGGGAGACAAAGGGCCGTATCACTCCAGTTCTGGAGGAAGTACCAATGGCTGCAAAGAAGGCTGCTAAGAAGGGTGCCCGGAAGGGCGCAAAGCGCGCTGCAAAGAAGGGCGCAAAGAAGGGCGCACGGAAGGGCGCGAAGAAGGGCGCAAAGAAGGGCGCCAAGAAGACCGCGAAGAAGGGCCGCAAGGCCGCCAAGAAGGGTGGCCGCAAGGCTGCCAAGAAGGGCGCCAAGAAAGCCGCGAAGAAGGGTGCAAAGAAGGCTGCGAAGAAGACCAAGCGCGCCAAGAAGGCCAAGCGCGCCAAGAAAGCAGCTGCTCCTGCTCCAATGCCTGCGATGTAATTCCGGTTCTTCCGGGATTCAAACGGGGGTGGCGCTTCTGGCGTCGCCCCCGTCGTCGTTCCGGCAACTCGTCAGTGCGCGGTCTCGGATCCACTTTGCATGTCGTATCGCCTGGTTCTCCGCGCGATGCCGCGACACTGCTGTAATCACGACCTGACAAACGCACAACGGAGGCAGCGCCAGTGGCACCACCTCCGTCACAGCGCGACCTCAGAGTCGCCGCGCCTGGCACGCGCTACGCACGCGCACCGTTTCTTGCTACGCCATAATGAGGTCCTGCATCTCGCTGTCCGCCGGACCCCACACGAATGCGAGCACCGTCGGCGCCAGGTCCTGCTCGGCTCCCCGCGAAATCACGATGCCCATCGGCTCGTCTGCGGGCCTCTGCACTTTCTTCTTCGCCATACCGTCTCCCGATCGTATCCCGGGATCACGATCCGCCACACATATATATGAGTGTGATGCGGCCGGACATCTGATCCAGGAGCGCCGACGTGTGGCGCGTGTCTGGCGTGATACGGTGCATGACCGGTGCCCGGATGTGCCATAGGCACAAGTCTATTATTTACAATGACTTATGCGACGCCACGGGCCTTGCCCCAGTCATTCTGTGTTGCAATATGACACGAGTCTTTGTCGTGAAACGTGTCGTTACGCGACGCGAGGCTTGTGCAGAACTATTACGCCGTCGCCCGTGTCAGCCGGCGCCTGCCAGCCTGGGTAGTTGGCGATCAGCGAGCGGATCGAGGCGGTGGTGCGCGCGTTGGCAGGCACCCCTTCGATATAGTGGACGCCGCCGGCCGCGGTTGCGTTCTGCAGCTGCGTGAGAACGCGTGCACGGCGTTCAGCCGTCAGTGCGTCCAGCACCTGCGCGTGCCAGATCACGGCGCGAACCGGCACTGACGGCGACCACGCATCGAGTCCGTCCGCACACCCGACCACCTGCGCCGACAACCCCGCCAGCGCCGCCGCAACGAGAACCTTGTTCACCATGTCCTCCTCGTCGAAGTCGCCGAGCGCGGTGACGTGAGCGCCGTGAGCCGCGAGATAGAGCGTACGCTCCTCGACATGCGGGCCGGTGACGACGATATGCGGATGATCCTGCGGCCGAATGGCATCCACCAGACGCTGTGTTGCTGACAGTCCCCAGTGATCGGCACGCCGGAACTGCTCGAGCATCCTGAGGCGATTGCGGCGCCAGCGGTCGTACGTCGGAATCTTCAGTCGCCGCATGATCAGTTCGTTTACCGCGTCGACGAGCACCAGTTCGCTCAGCTCCAGCTGGTCACCCGCGCTCATCGATGCGACGGCATCGTCGGCAAGTTTCAGCAGGGCACTGCGCGGAATCGAGTCCTTGTAGTGTTCGACCTCGAGGTCAACGTAGGTCGCGTATTCGTGCTTGAGCGAGCGTGTCGGCGTCGACAGCAGCATGGGCATCTCTGTAGGTCAGCGTGCGCGGCAAGCTGTCGCCGGCGGCGCGTGAGCGCAAGGCCGCAACACTGATACGCAGCGCAATTCATGACTGGTGCTGTGGACTATTTATTCATCGCATCATGCCTGAACTCCCCGAAGTCGAAGCTGCTGCGCGTTACCTGGACGCGCAGGTGGCGGGTCGGACACTGCGTGCGCTCACGTGGCTGCATCCATCCATCGCGCGCGACAGTGCGCCGCGCGTGAACACGTTGATCGGTCGCACCGTCGACCGTGTGATGCGGGTCGCGAAGTGGCAGGAAATCCACTTTCGTGATGGCGCGGTGATGGTGGTGCATTTCCGTATGACCGGAGACTGGGCCGTCACCACCAGACCGCTGGCGCCCGCGTATGCACGCGCCCATTTCGTGTTCAGCGGAGCGCGACATGTGTGGCTGGTTGATTCGCGCGCACTGGCTCGCGTGTCGATGCGCGAGCGCGATGAGCCTGCCGCGGTGTCGCGCACCGGCCCTGATGCGCTCGATCCCGCACTCGACGCGGCGGCGCTGCGACGGCGTTTCGCCACGCGCCGATCACCGGTCAAACAGGTGTTGCTCGATCAGTCGGTGATCGCTGGCATCGGCAACATCTACGCCGGCGAAGCGCTGTGGAAAGCGCGCATTCATCCTGCCACGCCGGCGCTGCAACTGTCGCTGGCACGTGTCGCACGCCTTCTGGACGGCGTTCGCTGGACGATGGGGCTCGCTTTCGAACAGATGGGCCGTCATCAGTACGGTACTGCCACCGATCGATTCTCGGTCTACGATCGCGAAGGCGAAGCGTGTGTGCGCTGCGGCACTGCCATCAGTCGCCTGACGCAGGGACAACGTTCGACATACTGGTGCCGCCGCTGCCAGCGCAGCTGACGCAGTTCGCGCCTGCGTCTCACGCATCGACGCCTCTCAGGCAGCTGCGTCTCACGCGCAGATGCCGCACGAGCCCTGTCGCAAAGATCAGCGTTCAGGAGAGCGCTTCGAGCACTGCACCCTTGAGATAGCCCGTCTCGGGCACCGTCAGCAGGACCGGATGATCGATCGGCTGCAGCGTGATCTGCCGGATCGCGATGTCGCGTCCACTCTCGGCTGCGGCATGCGCGAGGATCTCCAGAAACTCCGGCACGTGTACGTGATGACTGCAGCTGGCGGTGAACATGGTGCCGCCGGGCGTCAGGAGCTGCATTGCGAGACGATTGATGTCGGCGTACCCGCGCATCGCATGAGGAACTGATGACCTGTTCTTGGCGAACGCCGGTGGGTCCACCACGATGGTATCGAAGCGGTCTCCGCGTGCCTTCGCTTCGCGGAGATACTCGAAGACGTCGGCGACCACCGGCGTGATGTTGGTGAGTCCATTCAGGGCGGCGTTCTCGGTTGCGCGCATCAGAGCCGCCTCCGAGACGTCCACCGCCGTCACGTGACTGGCGCGACGCGCCAGATGCAGCGCAAACGATCCGTGATAACTGAAGCAATCGAGCGCACGGCCGCGGGCCAGCGATCCGATCAGCACGCGATTGTCGCGCTGATCGAGAAACGCGCCGGTCTTCTGACCCGTGCGCAAGGCGGCGAGGTAGTGCACGCCATGCTCGGTAACGCGGACGGTGTCCGGAACACGCCCTGCAATCACTTCCACCGTGCGCTCGAGTCCTTCGCGCGTGCGAACCGTCGGATCGTTTCGGGCGAGGATTCCGGCCGGTGCACGGAGCGCGGTGAGCGCGGCGATAATATGCGCTCGCTGTGTCTCGAGGCCGGCGCTCAACAGTTGAACGACGAGGATGTCGTCGTACGCATCGACAACGAGACTTGGCAGGCCATCGCCTTCGCCGTGTACGAGCCGATACGCGGTCGTGTGCGCCGCCAGCGACAGGCGTCGATCAATTGCACGCGAAAGCGACCGCCGCCACCACTCGGCATTCACCGGAACGTCCGGATCGGCTTCAAGCCGACGCAGCGTGATTTCAGACGCAGGACTGTAGAGGGCGGTGCCGAGCTTTCTGCCGCCGGGTCCGCGGACGTCCACCAGGCCCGCGTCAACGCGCGGTGCGGTTGCCACGTCGCTGCGGAAGATCCACGGATGTCCGTGCAGCAGCCGCTCCACGCCACGCGCGGCGAGCGTGGCGACGGGGAGTTTGTCCGACGATGTGGATGTCATGATTGAGCGGAGCCTAGTCATGTATTGCGTGGCGTGCGCGACAGTTTCTGCCGCACATGCACTTGACCATGATTTCGACTCGACTACTTTCTTCAGACTCCCCGGGATAATGACCCGGGACGTTGTGAGGCCACGCTGTGCGTGAGCTTTTCAGCGGCCGTTGTTTGACAATGGAACGAGTGTGGAGATCGTGGGAAGTGAATCCCATCGTGGACTGGACACGGCAACGTGTCTATCGCGATGTAGTGATTGCAGTGTGCATGAATGCGCATGCACGGCTTGACCGGTTATGGGAGGTCAAGCGAGAGATGGCATGTGGGGGATGCCTGGGCACAGAGAGGCGATGAAGGCCGTGGTAAGCTGCGATAAGCTCGGGGGAGTGGCACACACGCGGAGATCCCGAGATGGCCGAATGGGGCAACCCGGCGG